>NZ_JMKI01000017.1 GCF_000712295.1 Synergistes jonesii
CGCGAGGGCGTGGTCGTCATGTCTTGGCGGCAACGGTATGTCGTTGGCTAGCATTTCAATGACGTCGAGCAAAAGCGTATGATCTTTTCTCTGGCGTTTTGCGGCTTTAAAGTCTTTTTTGAATTGTTGCTGCCAGATGACGGCGTATTTATTAGTCATCGGATTCCAGCTCCGCTATTATTTCTTCCATTGAGTGATAAGTTTTAGCATCGGGGTCGCGTGCCAGACGCCACGCTTCTTCCATGGCTTCAAGTGTCTCATTGCTGAACCTGCGCCGCACGGAACATGGGAAACTGCCGGCGCCGATGGATTCGCGGAGGAAGACGTTCACGGCGAAGGCTGTGGTGAGGCCTCAATCACGGCAAGTCTGATCGGCCATCTGTTTTATTTCGGGCTCCACTCTTATATGAAGTATTTCTGTTTTAGGCATTTTCATCCCTCGCTTTATGCGTGTTGGTTTGTATATGAATTGTATCATAAACGTTATATTTTCTCAACAGACTATAGACGATTTTTGTTGTTGTTCTGTGATAATGTCACCCTCTAATCGTTCTGAGATAATGTCACTATGAGGCAGATCATGATGAGTATGACAAACGATGAAGCGAGAAGGGTAAGGATTATAGGAGCCGCGTCATCAGGCTTAGTGACTAATGGGGAGGCATCTGAACAGCTTGGTATTTCTATAAGACAAATCATAAGGCTAAAAGCCAGCTTTGCCAGAAACGGCGCAAGGGGGATGGTGCATGGAAACGCGGGACGGAAGCCGAGGCACGCTCTTTCAGATGAGGTTAAAACGAGGATTGTCGAGCTGTTTGAGGGGAAGTATTTTGACTATAATTTCTCTCATTTCACTGAACGCCTGAACGAAGCGGAGGGAATGTCTGTGAGCCGTTCTTCGGTGTTCCGTGTGCTTAAAGGAGCTGGTATAAAGAGCAAGAAGGCAGTGAAGCATAAAGCAAAACAGCACCGGCCGTGTCCAAGGAAGACGACCGCCGGTATTATGTGGCAGACCGATGCAAGCAGACACAAGTGGTTTGGTGAAGAACACGGATATGCAACTTTGCACGCATATATAGACGATGCGACAGGGGTCGTTACAGGGGCGTTCTTTACTGAAACTGAATGTATGCGCGGCTATGCCGCGGCGCTGGAACAAGGGATGCTTGCATATGGATTGCCTCTGTCCATATACAGCGACCGCCATACTATATTCCGTTCGCCCAAGGAGTTGACCGACGATGAGATTTTGAGCGGAACGGAGCTGCCGCTGTCAAACTTTGGCAAGGCGCTGTATGAGCTTGGTATAAAGCAGATAACGGCGCACAGCCCTCAGGCCAAGGGACGTATAGAAAGGCTCTGGAATACATTTCAGGACAGGCTCATCGCCGAATTGAGGTTTTCATCCATCACAAACATCGCTGACGCTAATAAGATGATAGCGGAAGGTTTTATCAGCGACTATAACCGCAGGTTTGCAGTGCTGCCGCATGAGGACGGTAGCGCCTGCATGCCTTTTGACAGAAGCATCGATCTCGGACTTGTTTTCTCCATAAGGGACACGAGAAGGGCCGGCGGGGGGAATACCATATCATACAAAGGGGAGATATATACTCCAGAGGATGAAAAGAGCCCCGTATTTGTTCGTGGAAGAATACTGGAAGTCAGGGAAACCTTTGACGGGGCCGTTTACGTCATACAAAACGGCATGCCAGTCCTAATGAAGAAGGTGTTTAGGGCGCAAAAAGCGATCGATGTAGGCGTGAAAAAGAAAGCAGGCGTTGTGTCACCACACAAGCCTGCTTCGGACCACCCCTGGCGGGGTGGATTTAAAATCAAACCTGCTATATATAATAACACACAAACAGGGAGGGGGTGACATTTTCTCAGAACAATTAGAGTGACATTTTCTCTGGTTATTGACACGACTTTTGTCGCCCCGCGGCTCGGCCGTTTCGGAGGAGAGCGCTATATCAGAGCGCCGAAGGTCTTAGTGAGCGCCATTCTCTTTTGCAGGCAGCAGAGCAGCACGGCGCCGATCAGCGCGCCGGGGACGCAGCTCATGAGGAATGAGCCCGAGAAAA
This sequence comes from Synergistes jonesii, assembly GCF_000712295.1. Lineage (NCBI taxonomy): Bacteria > Thermotogati > Synergistota > Synergistia > Synergistales > Synergistaceae > Synergistes > Synergistes jonesii. The sequence goes on from NZ_JMKI01000017.1 coordinate 2,085, forward strand.
ATAAAAATCCGACGCTTTTCCCGATAGCCGGGCCTAGTATCTTCGCCGCGACCCACGCTCCGACTATGCCTGTGCCGGCCGGCTCGGCGCAGGCGGCGCAAAATTTGTATTTTTCCGGCAGAGCGCGCGCGGCCAGCCCGACGAAGAGCGCGCCGAACATGCTGCCAGGGAAGGCGAAGAGGCTGCCGGTACCCATCATGTTTCTTACGACGCTGGTCGTGAACGCGGCGCCTACGGCCCA
>NZ_JMKI01000018.1 GCF_000712295.1 Synergistes jonesii
TTTCTGGGGCTGTGCGAGTTAGGCGTGGGCGAGGCCGGGAGGCTGGCGGCGGTCTATGTCGCCGTCTCGGCCGGACGGCCGTGGGTAAGGCGCGTGATCGACGGGAGGCTGGGGCTGGACGACAAAGCCTGCAAGGGCTGTAAGGACGAAGGAAAGAGGGGCGTCGAATGAACAGGGTTTTTGTTTATCTGAACGGATTGCCGTGGACTAAGCCGATCGCGATTCTGACGTGGGCGGTGAATCTGCTGGTTTTCGTCGCCGCTTGGCTGTTTACGAAAGATATTCCCCCGAACGCCAAGGAGCTGGGCATTTATTTCGGCGGGGTCGTCTTCGCGGCGGCGGCCGGCAAGTCGGGCTATGAAGCCGTGCGAAGGCCGGCGCGCCCTAAAAGACGCGCGGACGATGAAAATGAGGGCGGTCTCTGACGGCCGGCGCCGGTGGGCGCTGCTCGCGGCGGCGGTTTTGCTGGCGGCCGCCGGGTGGTATCTGTGGCGGTGGGGGCAGGCGCGGATCTACGGCGTAGACGGAACGACGCGGCCGCCTGTGGAGACGGCCGCCGTTGACGACGCCGCCGAAAGGCTGAAAAGCGTTATTGAGAAGGCCCAAAGTGAGAGAAATAGATTGCCGGAGGTGGTTGAAAGTGCGAAAAATGTTATTAGGCGCGATGTCGGCCGGCTTGATGATTCTGACGTCGCTGTCCGCTGGAACGACCTGCTGGGGCGATACAGGGAAGATAGAACTGCGGCCGAAGGGATATCTGCTGACAGATGAGGCGTATGTCGTTCCGCTCGCCGACGGGCGCGACACTGTGGAGATGCTGGAGTCTCAGGCGGCGGAGATAGGAGCTCTCAGGAGGTATGTATCTTCACAGGACAGGATAGTCGATACCGTCAGCGCCGACATTGCGGCCCTGGAGGCCGCCAGGATGCGGGAGCGCGAAGCGTGGTCGCGCAGCGTGGAAAGGCTGCAGAAGTCGAACAAAAGGCTCCGGTCGCCGTGGTCGGTCGGGCTGTTCGCCGGGTACGACGCGATCCATCAAGAAGCGTGCGTCGGCGTCGGGCTGGTTTTTTCGTTCTGGCGGTTTTAGCCGTGATTTATCTCGTACGCGCGACGCGCCGCCACTGTATGGAGACGATCGACGATATGCGCGAAGCGGACCGGCGGGAGCTGGAGGCGGCGGAGGGCGACGTAAAGATGGCGGTGCTGCGCGGCTGGCTGGGCTCTTCGTACTGTTTCGCAGCGCGCGACGGGCGCGGGCGGACGCTGGGGCTCTTCGGGGTTTTCCGCGAGGACGCGCACTGGTGGTGCCCCTGGCTTATCGGGACTTCGGCGCTGGATGAGTGCAGGCGGGATTTCGTCAGGCTGTCGGCGGCGCTTTTCCCGCGCCTGCGTGAGCGCTTCCCGAATATGCGCAATTATGTGGACGCAAGAAACGAAAGAAGCGTCCGCTGGCTTAAGCGGCTTGGGTTTCAATTTGGCGACCCGGAGCCTTACGGCGTTGCAGGGCTGCCTTTTTACAGGTTTTGGATAGGAGGTGAAGAGGAGTGTGTAATCCGGTTGTAGCGGCCGTCGCGTCCGTGGCCGGCACGCTCTACTCCGGCGTTGCGCAGATGCAGGCGGCGCGGGAGCAGGCTGACGCAGCGAGGATGCAGTCGGAGTATCAGGCCAGGGCGCTTGAGTTCAACGCGGAGCAGGCGCGCGGCGAGGCGGAGGCGGTGTCGAAGCAGGGAGCCGCCGAGCAGGAGGCGCTCGCCCGCAAGCAGCGCGCGGTTGCGGCTTCCGGACGCGCCGCGGCGGGAGCTTCGGGGCTGCTGGTGGATTCGGGGACGGCGGCCGCCGTGGAGGAGGCTACGGAGCTGGAAGCGGCGCGCGACCGGGACGTGCTGCGGCAGAATTATCAGCGGCAGCGCTTCGGGCTGGTGAATCAGGCGGTGGGGCTCGAGCACCAGGCGGAAGGCACGCGCAGGGGCGGCGAGGCTTACGCCTCAGCCGTGGAGAACGCCGGACGCGCGGCTTTGACGGGCTCGCTTCTGTCTTCCGCCGGCGTGGTGGCCGCCAAGTGGGATGATATGGTCGTGGGAAGGAAGAAGCCCGCGGCCGCCACGGCGCACAGAAGTTTTTATAAGGGCTTCTGGGGGCTGAATTAGCTTGAGAGAAAGCACGCGAGGAGGTTTTCGGCGATGAGGATACGGGGGGCTGAAAGTCTGCCCGAGGTGCGGGACGCGGGGCCGGTCGCTGTGAGGCGCGATTTGAACGATCCAGCCTCCGCCGCGATGGCCGCGGCCGCGGGGTATTCTTCCAAGGCGGGACAATATGTCGCGCAGGGCGCGCGGGATCTGGCGGCCGGCATCGAGAAGATGGCGCGGGACAGGGCGGAGGCGGGGGCGCTGGCCGCTTACAACGATTACGTAAGCCGCAGCTCGCATCTGCTTTACGACCCGAATACGGGGCTGATGCACGCGAAGGGCGCGGGGGCCGAAGGGCTTTCCGGCAGGGCGCATCAGGCGCACAAGGTGTTGAAGGATGAGATCATGAGCGCGCTGCCGGCGGGACAGCGAAGGCTTTTTGCGGAGCGCACGGCCTCGTACGACCGCGGCGTCGGCTCCGCCTGCATGAAGCTGGAGGGGGAGCAGATGTCCCTCTACAAGCAGGAGGAGGCCGAACGGACGCTGAAGACGATATATACGGCGGCCGCCCTGAACCCCGAGGGCTTTTCCATGGAGGCGCAGGAGGACGCCTTCAGGGAGATAACTATCGCCAGGTACGGCGACCAGGGGCCGGAGGCGAATCTCAAGAATTCCGGTCTGGTGCGCTCGGAGTTTTTTATAGGCATGATACAGCAGGCGGCGCAGAACGACCCGACGCGCGCCGAGACGCTGGTGAAGGAGTACGGGGGCTATATCGAGCCCGCCGACGCCCAGAAGCTGAAGGGCGCCGTTGAAAAAGCCGCCCTGCCGGCGAAGGCGCAGGCGGAGGCGCAGAGGCTGCTTGAGAAGTACGGCGCGGACGGGCTGGCAAGCGCTTTGGCCGACGTGCGCGACGCGCACGAGGGGAAGGAAGAGGACGTCTATCTCGGCTATGTGAATTCGCTTTTCGCCGACGCGAAGCAGGAGCAGACGGCGCTGTACAGGCAGACGCGCGGCGAGCTGGCGAAGCTTTATCTTAAGAGCGGGGGGCTCAACGGCGTGGATCTGCAGGCGCTGGTGGACGCGGGAAGGCTCGACGCGGAGGGGGCGCTCATGTGGTCCGAGAGAATATCGGCGGATCGTGAACGGCGCGCCGCGGCGGCCGACAGGAGCGCGAACGCCGCGTATCGCGCCATGCAGCAGGAGGACAGGCTTTTCAAGCTTTCACTGCGGGGGCTGGCGCCGATCCAGCAGGAGCTGCTTGAAGCGTCGCATTATTCCAAAAAGCCGGTAGAGTGGTATGTAAATAATTATGAGAAGGCGCTGGAGGGCGTGGCCGACGGAAGTTTCGACGAGGACAAGCTGGCCGGCATGAAGGCTTACGGCATGCTGGTGGATACGCACGAGAAGGAGCTGGCGCGGAAGCTGAGGGAGCGCGACTCTTCGCCCAGGGCGCTGCAGATACAGCTGAATTGCGCAGCGCAGTTCAGGGAGAAGATGAAGAAGCTGAAGATAGAGGACGAAACTTACGCGCTGCAGGACAGGTTCAATTATGATTATGAGCAGGAACGGAAGAAGAACGGCGGCTTCGTTTCAAATAAGAGGGCGAATGAGATGATGGACGACATCCTGGCGCCGGAGGTCATCGGGCAGACACGGACGTGGCTCGGCGGGGTGCGGGATGTCGCGGTACGCCGCGGCGAGATAGCGCCAGGAGCGGAGAGGGGCGCGGACGGGAAGTGGTATGTGACGGACGCCGACGGGAAAAAGCACGAGCTGATTTTCCCGAACGCGCCGAAGATGCTGCCGCCTTCCGAAGCAAAGAAGTATGAGGGGATGCCGCGGCCGATGAGGTGAGGCGCCCCGCCCGAGGATGCGGAAAAGACGGGAGCAGGGCTCCCGTCTTTTTGCGCCGCTTACGCTGAAACCAAAACCAGGCGGGGCGACCTTCCCGCATCTCCTAACCTCTTGCGAGGGGCGACGGCTGCCCGTTCCGTCCTCAGGGTTTTGTTTTCGTTTATTATGTTACGAAATTTTAAGGGCTCTGTCAAGTTTTTGCATCCTGAGCAGGAGGATGGGCAGGAGCCGGCGGACGTCTCAATCTGCCGGAGTTTACGAAGCGTAGGATTTTGACGCCGCTTACGACGTAGAGGGATCTCACGAAGAGGCTGCCTTCGCCGGAGGCTCTTACGGCGGCTTTTATGAATTCGCGGTTCTCCGGGTATTCTTTTATGTATTCTATGGAGCCGTCTTTTGTGTTGATTCCTACGTAGTCGGGGCTTTCGACGATGGAAGGGATGGACTCCCCGTATTTCGCGTATTCGTAGGGGTGTCTCGACAGCATGTGCCTTATGTTCCCGGGCCCTATGAGTATGGGCGCGCCCGCTGCGAATCGCAGGCCCAGCAGGTTTTTTATTTCGACTGAAAGTGTTCCGACTATCGCATTTGCCATCGCATATCCCCCACGCGGGCAATTATAGCATAGCCGGTATGGGGGGCCGCCTTCGGGCGGTTTTTTATTGAGGAGGCGGTTTTTTGTGAGTATGTTCGACGACGCGATGGAGAGGGACGTCTTCAGCGGGGTGAAGGTGGGGCCGGCTCTTTCGGAGGCGGAGGCCGTGGCGCGGGGGCTTTCCGCGGATTCTCTGGGGCTGAAGCTGGAGGAGGTTTATACGAAGTATGCGGCCGAGGATCCGGAGGCGCACGCGCGGCGCGTCTGGACTGCGGAGGCCGTCGGGGTGCCCCAGTGGATACAGGAGCGCGACGAGATGTACGCCAAGGAGGCGGAGAGGCGCCTGGCGCTGCTGACTAAGGGTATGCCGGACTGGCGCGGGCTTTCGGAGAAGTATCCGCTGACGGCCCGTTTTTTTGAGGATGAGGATGTGATGGCGAGCGCCAATGACGACGTGGAGGCGCTCGCCGCTAAGGAGGGAGAGGCGCGCCGCGCCGGCGCGGTGGCGAAGGCGCTGCGCGGGAAGCTGTCGCGCGGCGGCGCCGGGAGGATGGCGGCGGCTGCAGCTATGCGGAATATGCCGAAGATTTACCGCGAGGAGCCGGAGGAAGGGCTTTCTTTGGGTATGCGCTCGGCTCTCGACGCGCGCCGGATGGAGGCGGGGCGCGAGAGGTATTCGCAGAGGATGCCTATTTCGGATGAGGCCGGGCGGGCGGCGCTTTCCGCCGCCGCTAAGGATCTGTCGTTCGTGAACGACTTTTTGAGCGGGAGTCCTTTCGGGAAGGGCGCGTCCGCCGGGTATGAAATGGCGTCTATCAGCTCGGAGGCCGGCGATCTGTTTGCCGCCGAGGCTTTTTTGGGCAGGAAGGATGAGGCGCGCTGGGTGGCGCTGGAGAAGAGGATGCTGGCGCTCGACCGCGATAAGCCGGAAGGGTGGTTTTCCGGCCTGCTTTATGAAACTGGGAAGTTTTACGGGCAGCAGGCGCGCGGCGCGTGGACCACGGGCGCGATGGGCGCCACGGGGGCGGCTCTGGGGGCTTACGCCGCGTCGCTGGGGGCGGCACTTCCGGGAGCGGCGTCTTTCGGGATGACGAGCGGCGCCCTCGCCGGCGCGGGGGCGGCGGCGATAGTGGGAGCGGCGCCGGTACTGCCGGCGGTGGCGGCGGCCGTTTTCACCGCAGCGGCCGGATGGTGGCTGGGCGCGAAGCTGGGGGTGTTCACGCAGGCGGCCAAGACTGAGGCTGGGCTGGATCTCATCGAACGCCGCATGATGACGGATGAGGAGGGGAATCACCTTTCGAATCTTTCCATAGGGCTGGGCAGTATGGCGGTGGGCGCGGTGAACGGCGCCCTCGAACTGTTTGAGTGGGAGACCGCGGGACGGCCTTTTCTGAGCGTGGCGAGGCGCGCCGTGCCGCAGGCTACGCTTTCGACCGTGTCGGCGGCGGTGACGCGCCGGCTGGCGAAGCTGCCCGCGGCCGCGAAGATAACGGCGCTAGCCGCCAAGGACTGGGGGATCAACGTCTTCACGGAGAGTATGACGGAGGTGATGCAGGACCTGGTCCCCATCACGATAGACGAGATGCAGAAGTATGCGCTGCTGGACGGCTATGATATGCGCACTTTGGGGGAGGTCAACGCGCAGCTCCGCGAGACTTTTGTTTCTTCGCTTTATTCTTTTTCGCTGATTTCGGCGCTCGGGCCGGCCGGCGGGTTTGCCAACAGGGGCGCCCGCTACCGCGTGGAGCTGGCGCGCAGGGAGCTGGAGGCTGCGGAGACTATGAGGCTGAACCGCACGCTTGATTCTTTCGCGGAGAGGCTGTTCGCAACGAAGCTGTTGAAGCGCTTCCCCGGGATGAGCCGCGAGCATACGCAGCGTATTCTTGAGGGAGCTGATCTGTCGCGCGCGTATATGTCGGCCTCCGCGGTGGAGACGCTTTTTCAGGAGGCGCGGAAGGACGAGGGGGCCGCGGCCGCCGATTACGAGAGCGCGAAGGAGTGGGCTGTGGAGGTCCTGGGCGTGGATGAGGAGGATTACGACCGCTCGCTGGATGAGGGGTATAAGATGGAGATCGCGGCGGCGAAGGTGTTCGAGGCCGCCGGCGACGGCGACGCCGTGATGGAGGCGCTCAACAGGGAGTTGAGCTGGAGCCGCGACGGGATGACGTTTTCCGAGGCGGAGGAGGCCGGCAGGAAGGCGGCCGAGCTGCGGACGCGGGATTTTTTCAAGCTGGCGCCGCAGCTTGAGCTTGAGGCGCTGGAGGAGCGCTCCGCCAGGAAGCTGTACGAGGCGGCGAGGATGCAGTTCGAAGAGGAGGGGGTGGAGCGCGAGACGGCGGCCGCCTGGGCGTGGGTGAAGAGCCGCGTGTATATCCCGCTGGCCCGCATGTACAGCGACGCTATGCCGAAGGAGGCGGAAAAAGCCGCCAAAAGAGGCGGGCGCGAACTGGGGCGTTTCCTGCCGGAGGACGTGGAGCGGATGTTCCCGATGGTGATAGAACGCGGGGAGGACGGGAAGCCGAAGGGGCTGGCGTTCACGCAGGCGCCTTGGAGTAAAAACGGCGCCGTCACACGCACGGAGGCTTTCAAAGCGTGGTTCGGCGACTGGGAGAATGACCCGGAAAACGCTAGCCGTATTTTGGACTCAAACGGCGAGCCGCTGGCGGCCTATCGTGGAGACGCGGCCGGCATGACGTCTTTCGGCAGCGCGCAGGGAAATTATTTCATTTCAGATAAGGATACAGCCGAAGGCTATGCTGGGAAGAAGGGCTCTTTATATCCAGTGTATCTTAATATCCGCAACCCGTTCGTTTTTTCCGAGGAGAATGTCGCCTCTTTAAAGGAGGCTCTTTCCGCCCGTTTCGACGACTGGTTCGATATGGACGACTCGGAGCTGGCACACGACGGAGATTTCCAACGGCTCAGGGAGCTGTATGCGGCTTTCAGGAACGACGAGGGCTCAGTCGTAAGGAATTTATATAACGACTTCCTGCCGCAGATGGACGAGTCGATGGACGACGAGGAGGCCCGCGACCTAATGGGGCGTTCGCTCCACGATTTTTATGCGTTTGAGGCGCGCCAGCTTGATTTCAGGGATATGGATATTCTGAATCCATATTTGAGGATGCTGGGCTTCGACGGGATGATCAGGCCTTACGATCCGCTGGCCACCGACGGCGGAAAATCGGAATATATCACTTTCAGCCCGGAACAGGTCAAGTCCGTGGAAAATACGGGGACGTTCGACGCGAACGACTCGAATATTTATTTGCAGCCTGTCAACACTGATGTGAATCCCAACCAAAAGGTCAAGGTGGTGGATTTAAGAAGCGTAAAAGTCCCTAAAGACATTAAGACGCTCAAAGATCTCAAGGCGTATTTGCTGAATTTGCCCGAAGGGCATTTTTCTACCGCCGATAGTAAGGCAATAATCGACGTCCTTCACGTCAATGCGGATCATATCGCTTTTACCAGGTTTCCTTTGCGTAAAATAAACATACCGCAAAAGGAGCATGTCACCGCTAGGAATAAATCAATTGTAAGCTTGAAGGATTTAATCGAGAATTCGGTGCTGGTTGAAAGTGTGCCCAATACTAAAGTTAAACCTATTACAAAGAGCATGAGTAAAGGGCAGGTTAACAAAACACTGAGAAAGAACAGAAAGTCCGTTTATCATCGTTTCTATGTTCCAATAACTATCGACGGTGGTAATTTTTATGTCGTGCGCCTTGTGGCGGAGGAAGACGGGAAGGTTATTACAATAAATCCAACAAAGGTTGACTTATATGATGTAATAATCGAAGATAAGAAAACCGAAAAGCTATCCGCGCTGCTATCCCCCGAGGGGCCCAACGCTGCGCTTTCCGGTTCCCTTATGGTTAGTATACACGATTTATTAAAAAATGTCCCAGATTATCAGGGCAACCCATATTTTACGCAGCCGTCCCGCGGTTCTATCGCTTTTCCCGCTTACGACGGCGGGCCGGTGCGGATCACTCTCGGAAAGGGTGCCGACCGCTCCACGTTCACGCATGAGTTGGCGCATTTGTATCTGTGGCATTTGAAGCGGCTGGCGGCCCTCGATGTCACGTATAACAGGGCGGCCTGGACGGGGCCCACCGCCCGTTGGAACGACGACTTGAAGGTCGTTTCCGGTTGGTGGGGGGAGAACGCGGAAAGTATCGCGCGCCAAGCGGCGGAGTTCGAGTCAAGGAGCGGCACAGCATTATCATGCTATCACTGAGAGAGTATAACAAATTCTGTGTAAACTCCATAGAGAAGAAAGCAAGCCTCCTGGATTGGTGTTAAGATAAATTCAATCCAGGAGGATATTTTTATGGCAAGACAGAGAAAACTGACACCGGAAAGAAAAGCGCTTATTCAGAGTCTCCTTTCCCACTACAAACCGGAAGACGCCCAGGACGTACAGGCTATGCTGAGGGATCTTCTCGGAGATACGATCCAGCAGATGCTGGAAGCCGAGATGGATGACCATCTCGGTTACAGCAAATATGACTACAAGAACAAGCATACAGATGACAGCCGCAACGGCTACAGCCCTAAAACAGTCACCTCTTCGGCCGGAGATATCCCGATCGACGTCCCCAGAGACCGCAAGGGTGACTTCGAACCGCAGTCAGTCAAAAAGAACCAGACCGATATCTCAAATATAGAGGATCAGGTCCTGTCCATGTATGCAAAAGGCATGACGACCCGGGATATCTCGGCTCACCTGCAGTCTATCTACGGTGTGGATGCCTCTGCTGAAATGATTTCGCGAATGACGGATCGAATTCTGCCGATTGCCAAAGAATGGCAGAACCGGCCGCTGGCCAAAAAGTATGCAGTCGTCTTTATGGACGCCGTGCATTTCAATGTGAGGCAGGACGGCCGAACCGTCAAGAAAGCCGTTTATGTTGCTATTGGGACAAGACTGGACGGGCATCGTGAAGTCCTTGGCCTGTGGGTCGGCGGAAATGAGAGCGCCAAGTACTGGGTCGGTGTCCTTAACGAGATCCGTAATCGCGGCACCGAAGATATTTTCATTATCTCCGTCGACGGCCTGACAGGCTTTGCAGATGCGATAAGCGCCGTATKCCCA
>NZ_JMKI01000019.1 GCF_000712295.1 Synergistes jonesii
ACAAAGGCGACAAGGGTGACACCGGAGCTACCGGAGCCCAAGGCGAAAAGGGAGACAAAGGCGACAAGGGTGACACCGGAGCTACCGGAGCCCAGGGCGAAAAGGGAGACAAAGGCGACAAGGGCGACACCGGAGCTACTGGAGCCCAGGGCGAAAAGGGAGACAAAGGCGACACCGGAGCTACTGGAGCCCAGGGCGAAAAGGGAGACAAAGGCGACAAGGGTGACAAAGGTGAAAAGGGAGACCAAGGTGACCAGGGCTTGAAGGGCGACCAGGGTGAACAGGGTCCGCAGGGCGAGACAGGCCCGCAGGGTCCCAAGGGCGAAGCCGGAGCCACAGGCGAACAAGGCCCGCAGGGTGAGCCCGGAGCCCCAGGAGCCGACGGTAAAGACGGCGCCCAAGGCCCGCAGGGTGAAACAGSCCCCGCCGGAACCGACGGCAACGACGGGGCGCCCGGCAAAGACGGCACCGGCATAACCAAAGCCGAAGTCAACAAAGAGGGCGACCTGATCATCGACTACACAGACGGCAGACATGAAAACGCCGGCCACGTAAGCGGCGAAGGCGGAAGCGGCAGCTGGGACATCTCCGTCAACGGCAAAACCGCCACCGTCGACAAAGACAACAACACAGTGGCGCTGAACGACGGCAAAAACATCGAAATCAAAGAGACGGCTGAAAGGAAATACAGCTTCAACGTCTCCGAGACGCCGGAATTCACCAGAGTAGACGTCAAAGGCGACGAAAACAACATCGGCATCGACAACGGCGGCAACAGAATCATCAACGTTGCGGACGGTGTTGAAAACAGCGACGCGGCAAACATCGGCCAGCTCAGCGCGGTCAGCGCCGACGTGGCGGACAACAGCACTAAAATCACCAACATAGCCGGAGACGTGTCGAACAACAGCACGAGAATCAACAACATCGCGTTAGACGTAACTAAAAACAGCACCAACATCGAAGCGATAAGCAAAGACATGAGCCTCGTCGTCAAATACGACGGAGCCGGCAAAGAGACAATCACCCTCGGCGGAGAAAACGGCACACAAATCAAAAACGTAGCCGCCGGCACAGAAGCGACGGACGCGGCAAACGTCGGCCAGCTCGACCAACTCAAAGCCAAAGGGCAAGACTACGCGGGAGACGCTGGAGATAAAATCCACAGAGACCTCGGCAGCCAGCTCAACATCAAAGGCGGCGCCACCTCCGTATCCGCGGCCGACAACATCGGAGTAATATCCGACGGAAACGACACGCTGAACATCAGACTCGCCAAAGACATCACAGGCATAGACAGCGTCAGCGTCAACAAAACCATCAGCGTAGCCGGAGGCACGACGATCACGAAAGAAGGCCTAGTCAGCAACGCCATCAAAATAAGCACAGCCAGCGGCGACGTGATCATCAACAACGGAGGCGTATCGATGGGCGGCAACAGAATAACCAACATAGCGCCTGGAGCCAACGCGACAGACGCTGCGACAGTGGGACAGCTCAGCGAAACGACAGACAACCTCTACCGCGTCTACAGCGAACTCAGCGACGAAGTCGAAGACCTTGGAGCGGAAAGCGCGGCGCTGGCGGGATTGAAACCGATCCAATACGACCCGCTCGAGCCGACGCAGATAATGGCGGCGGTAGGGAACTACAGAGGCAGCACGGCGATAGCGGTGGGATTGGCGCACTACACGAGAGAAAACACCATGTTCCACATAGGAGCGTCATACGGAGGCAGCAGCCGCGTGCTGGCCAACGCGGGAGTGACCTTCAGGCTGGGCGGCAAAAAAGACGCCATCCCGGCGCGCTACAAAGCCGGCCCGATCAGCGCGACCTACGTGATGCAGGACGAGATATCCGCGCTGAAGGCGGAGAACGCCAAGCTGAAGGAAAGCAACGAGAAGATGCAGAGCACGATGGAAGAACTTCAGGCGAAAGTTGAAATGCTCATGCAGAAAGCCGCCGAAAAGTAAAAAGGGGAGTGAAGCCCAATGAATCGCAAGATTGTTAAAAAACTGCTCTGCTGCTCTGCTGCCTTCCTTCTCCTCAGCGCCTCCGGAGCCCGCGCGGAAGTCGACGTCGTCGGCTCCCCAGAAGACGGACGGAACTCCTCCGCCAAAGAAGGAGCGATCCTCGTCGATATGCCGAGCGAAGAAGTCCTTCAGAAGAGCGGCGAGTTCGAA
>NZ_JMKI01000020.1 GCF_000712295.1 Synergistes jonesii
GTGACCGTCTCGCTGACGTCCTGGCCTGCACCGGCAAGTTTTCAAGCTATTTCGTGCAGGGCTCCAGCGGCACCGGCGGAGGCATAATCGACGCAGGATTTACCGGCATAAAAAAATACACCGTCACATTAGGCTCGGCGTCCGACATCGCCGGCAGCCTGAAATTCCACATCGGAAACAGCAACGACGCCGACGTGTCTTTGACTCTCGCCTCCGTGAAGCTTGAAATCGGCGACGTCTCTACACTGAAAGATACGGACGTGGCCGACTACGCCGAACAAGAGATGATATGCCAGCGCTATCTGGTGCCAATCTCCGCCGCGCAGCGCTTCCGGCTCGAAAGCTATACGTCGGACGTTCTCCAATTCCACATCCCGACGCCGCAGCGGATGCGCGCATTGCCGACGGTGGAAGATGTATCGGCGCTGTCAATTAAGACTCTTGCGGTAGTCGGCAGCGGCGTATCGATATCCAGCATAGAGACGCTGCGCCGCGACCCAGACGTATTCCTGCGTGTGAACGCGCCGTCGCACGGGCTCACCGACTGTCTGCTCTACGCTAACAGCGCGACGTTCCTGAACGCGGAGCTGTAGGAGGAATAAGACATGTACAAAGTATACGTAAAAACAGATGCGGCGGACAACGTCGTATCCGTCAACTCCGAAGCCTTCCTGCCCGACCCCGTGCCGGCCGGCTGGATAGAGGTGGACGAAGGCGAAGGCGATAAGTATCACCACGCGCAGAGCAACTATTTTAGCAAACCGCTGATGACAGACGACGGCAAATATCAGTACCGCATAGCGGACGGCGCGGTCGTAGAAAACGACGTATCGCCGACGTTGGACGAATTGAAGGCGAAAAAGCGCGCGGAAATGGCCGCGGCGCGTTACGCCGCTGAAATATCCGGCATAACGCTCTCGGGCGCGGTTATCCGCACCGACCGCGAAAGCCAGGCGCTCATAACGGGCGCGGCGCTCGCGGCGTCGCACGACGAAAACTACTCGGTCACGTGGAAGGCGAAAAACGGCTTCGTGACGCTCACGGCGGCGCAGATAATAGCAGTCGCGCAGGCGGTGCGGGCGCACGTAGAAGCCTGCTTCGACCGCGAGGCTGAATTGCAGACGGCGATAGAGGCGGCGGAATCCGCCGAAGCGCTCGACGAAATCACATGGGAGGCGTAGATATGAAAACAATTAGTAAACATATGCGGGGGGGGGGGCACTGTGAGTTTGTAAGCCTTACAGCGCTGACCCAAAGTATACACAACATGACGGGAGCGGGTGGGCGCCATGTCGAATAAGCTCGTATTCCAAAGGCGCACGGCTGCGGGGTTGCAGACCGTCGGCGAGTACTTCGCGGCGTATGAGAAGCGTAACATGCTGGACAACGCGGACTTCCGCAATCCGGTCAACCAGCGTGCGGAAAGTGAATATTCGGTGAGCCGCAAATATACGCTCGACCGCTGGGCGTTATATACGTCCGGCGGCAGCGTGCGGAGAAACAGCGGCTACGTCACGCTCTCCTGCACGAACGGCGCGGCGTATATGATACAGCCGATACGACTCGTCGGGCTCGCGGGGCGGACGGTTACGCTGTCGGTGCAGCTGCTCGCCGGCTCCGGCAGAATAGGCGTCTTCGCGAACCCGGACATATACAGCGTCGCGAACCCGACGAGCAGGGCGATGAGCGGCGCGGGCGTACACAGCATAACGGCGGTCGTGCCGTCCGACGCGTCCGGCTACCTCTGCGCGTATATATCCTGCACCACCGGCGAGACGCTGAACATAGCGCGGGCTATGCTCGAGTACGGAGACGAGAGCACGCTGGCGCAGGCGGCTCCGGGGAACTACGATACGGAACTGCTCGCCTGCCTCCGCTACGCGATGGCGATAAGCACGCCGAGCCGCTTCCGCATGACGAACTATTCGACGACTTATTTGGATTTCAACATCCCGCTTCCTGCGTCGCTGCGTTCAGCGCCGAGCCTTGAATCCGGCGAGTTCCAGCTGCGCACGCTGTCGATGGGCAGCGTCTCCGGCTTGGCGATTTCGAACGTGGAGTTCATCTCGTACAACCAGACGCTCGGCGTGCGAGTGACTACGGACGTGGCGCACGGGCTGACGGACGCCGTGCTGTACGTGCCTTCGAGGGTGATCATTTCAGCAGACATTTAATAAAGGAGCGAAAACAATGGACGTAAAAATGGCTGTGGTCTGGGCCGGCGTGATAGCCGGCTCTTGTCTTTTCTGGGGCTGGGCTCTGTCCCGGCTGATATAGGGGGAATGCAGCATGAATGACGAAACGCTCGAAGTGACGTTGTCCCAGCTGTCGACGCAGCTGGAGAAGTTCGAGGAGAAGAACACAGCCTCGCACAAGGAGCTGTTCAACCGCCTGTCCGAAATAGAGAAAACGCAGGCGCGGCTGGACGTCG
>NZ_JMKI01000021.1 GCF_000712295.1 Synergistes jonesii
TTATGTGGCAGACCGATGCAAGCAGACACAAGTGGTTTGGTGAAGAACACGGATATGCAACTTTGCACGCATATATAGACGATGCGACAGGGGTCGTTACAGGGGCGTTCTTTACTGAAACTGAATGTATGCGCGGCTATGCCGCGGCGCTGGAACAAGGGATGCTTGCATATGGATTGCCTCTGTCCATATACAGCGACCGCCATACTATATTCCGTTCGCCCAAGGAGTTGACCGACGATGAGATTTTGAGCGGAACGGAGCTGCCGCTGTCAAACTTTGGCAAGGCGCTGTATGAGCTTGGTATAAAGCAGATAACGGCGCACAGCCCTCAGGCCAAGGGACGTATAGAAAGGCTCTGGAATACATTTCAGGACAGGCTCATCGCCGAATTGAGGTTTTCATCCATCACAAACATCGCTGACGCTAATAAGATGATAGCGGAAGGTTTTATCAGCGACTATAACCGCAGGTTTGCAGTGCTGCCGCATGAGGACGGTAGCGCCTGCATGCCTTTTGACAGAAGCATCGATCTCGGACTTGTTTTCTCCATAAGGGACACGAGAAGGGCCGGCGGGGGGAATACCATATCATACAAAGGGGAGATATATACTCCAGAGGATGAAAAGAGCCCCGTATTTGTTCGTGGAAGAATACTGGAAGTCAGGGAAACCTTTGACGGGGCCGTTTACGTCATACAAAACGGCATGCCAGTCCTAATGAAGAAGGTGTTTAGGGCGCAAAAAGCGATCGATGTAGGCGTGAAAAAGAAAGCAGGCGCTGTGTCACCACACAAGCCTGCTTCGGACCACCCCTGGCGGGGTGGATTTAAAATCAAACCTGCTATATATAATAACACACAAACAGGGAGGGAGTGACATTTTCTCAGAACAATTAGGGTGACATTTTCTCTGGTTATTGACACCCCAAAAATTTTTGAACTTTTTGGCTGATTGCAAAACTAACTCCGACCTTTTTAGAACCCGACGCCGCCCCCAGAGCCTCAGGATTTTTGCTTTTAGATAAATTTCCCTGCTTTTGATATCCGTTTTTTTATATTCGTTATCCTATTTTGCGCCGCTTCGTCCTTAACATCGCAAACATTTCCGCCGCCGTCGCGCGCCGTCCTCAGAAGGCCTTGACTTTTGTTTTCCCTTCGCTGCTTATGTTCTTCAGCACAAAAGCGGCCCACAGTTCGAACGCGTCTTTGAAGTTCCACGGATTTTTACCGGTCAGCGCGCGTATTTTCTTTAAACGGTACTGCAGGCTGTTCCTGTGCATCGCGAGCTTCTCCGCGACTTCGCCGCTCGCGAACGGGGACTCGCACCAACCGAGGAACGTGTCGCGCATCTCCTCGTAGTCGTTGCGCGCGGTAAGCGCAGCTAGAGTCCTCTCCGCAAACTCTTCGCGCTTGCCTACCGGCAGGAGGTCGAGCAGCGCTTCACCGGTAAGGTTCCTCGCCGAAAACACTCCGCTGAGGCCGAGCTGTCCGGCGAGGCGCATCGCGTCTCTTGCGGAGCGCAGCGACATCGCAAGGCTGTTGAGGTCGCTTGCCGGAAATCCGACGGCTATGTCGGCGGTTATCCCTTTGTTTTTCAGCACTTCGATGAACTTTTTCGCGGTCTCCTCCACGTTCTGAGTTATTTCTTCGTTCGAGCCCTGCCTGTTCGGCGTGACGAAGACCGTCACGCGCCTGTTGCGCTGCGGGCATATCACATTGCGCGGATGGGAGAACGCCGAGCGCAGTTCCCGCACCATTATCTGGTAGGCGTTCTCGCTTGATTCGTCTTTCCAGCCTTTCATCTCAAGCACGACGGCCATGCGGCAGCGCGAAAGGGTCACGCCGAGTTCGCGCGCCTGCAGATTTATCAGGTCCCCCATCCCCTGCGAGCCGTCGTAGGAGGCGATGTTTTCGAAAAGGTCGCGCAGCGCGCGTTCGCGTACGAGGTTCGACTCAAGGAAGGCCTGTTCGCGCAGCATTATCTCCGCCTGTTTCTGCACGAGCAGGCCGTAGCGCTCTACCTCCTCCGGGCTGCCCGTTATCGAGACGGAGCCTATGACCTTGTCGAAAAAGTGTATGGGAAGGGTCACGCCGGGATAGACGCCGACTTTTTTAGCCTCGTCGCTTTGAGTGATGAAGGTCTTGTTCTCTCTCATGACCTTAAGCGAGGGCTCGTGAAACGTACCTATCCTTTTCTTTACGCTGCAGCCGATTATGACGGCGTTTTCATCGGTGACCAGCACGTTGTGTCCTATTACCTCGCAGGTGCTTTCCGCTATGTTCTGCGCCATTTTCTTGAACATTCGAATCACCTCAGTTTTTATTCACAAGCATAGTTTAGCGCATATAATATATCATAATTATGTTCTTTTGGATAATGTTTTTTCAAAGTCCCCTGTTTAAAATTATGAATGAAAAGGCGATCAGATAAAAAAGTTATTCGAATGACGCTGCGTTTGTTTAAGCAAAAACAGCAATCTGAAGGAGGAATGCAAAATGCGTTTGGAGTTGCACAAGGTCCACATCAAAGGGCTGGAATTTGCGGACGAAACTCGTGTGAAAGACGGCGTGCTTTATGTGAATAAGGCCGAAGCGGAGGCTCTCATCGCAGAGGACAGGAATTTCACAAAGGTAAGCGTCGACTTTGCACGTCCGGGAGAGAAAACGCGCATTATTCCGGTAAAGGACGCGGTGGAACCGCGCGTAAAGATGGGAAAGGGGAATTATTTCCCAGGCTTCGCCGCCCCTATGGGAAAGGCCGGGGAAGGGCGGACGCTCGTCCTTGACGGCGCGGCCGTCGTCACCTGCGGTCCGATCGTCGCGTTCCAGGAGGGCTTCATCGATATGAGCGGCCCGGCCGCCCCGTACACGCCATTCTCCGCCACTTACAACATCGTGCTTTCGGTGGAACCGGTAGCCGACCTGGAGAAGCACCTTTACGAGACGTCGCTGCGCGAAGCCGGGCTGAAGCTCGCGGTGTATCTCGCGCGCTGCGCGGACGAACATGGCGCGAAGGCCGACGAGGTCGCGGTATTTGAAAAGGGAGACACGTTTGAAGAAAGCAAGAAGTATCCCGACCTCCCGAAGGTCGTTTACGTCTGCATGAACATCACGCAGGGGCTGTTGCACGACACTTATCTGTACGCGTGCGACCTGCGCCCGTCGATGCCGACTCTTATTCACCCGAACGAAGTCCTCGACGGCGCGATGGTCTCCGGCAACTGCGTCTCCGCCTGCGACAAGAACACGACTTGGCACCACTGCCATAACCCGATAGTTCAGACCCTCTACGCACACCACGGCAAGGACATCAACTTCCTCGGCGTGATTCCCACTCAAGAGAGCACCGTGCTTGCCGGAAAGATCCGCGCGTCGCAGATGAACCTCTCGATAGCGCAGCAGTTAGGCGCCGACGGCGTCATCGTATCCGAAGAAGGATACGGCAACCCCGACACCGACCTCTGCCTCAACGCGAAGAACTTCGAAAACGCCGGAATCAAGGCCGTCCTCGTCTCCGACGAATCGGCCGGTACGGACGGCGCAAGCCAGAGCCTCGCGGACGCTACGCCTGAGCTCACGGGCTTCATTTCGACAGGCAACGTCAACGAAATGATCGAAGTCCCGGCAATGGACAAGGTCATCGGATACCCGGAATCGATCGCCGTGCTCTCCGGCGGCGCGGCGGAAAGCCTGCGCCCCGACGGCTCGATGTACGTCGAACTCCAGTCCATCATAGCCTCGACTGCCGAGATAGGCTTCAACAAGCTCGGCTGCGAATGGATATAGGGAGGTAATGACAATGACGATCAAAGTTGTCCACTATATCAACCAGTTCTACGCCGGCATAGGCGGAGAAGAAAAAGCCGACCATCAGCCCGAGGCGCGCAGCGGCGCGGCAGGCCCTGGACTCGGCCTTAAAGGCGCTCTCGGAGCCGAAGCCGAAATAGTCGCCACCGTGATCTGCGGCGACGGTTTCTACGGCGAGCACACCGACGAAGCGCGTGCGGAATGCCTGGAAATGATCAAGGAGCAGAAGCCCGACCTCTTCATAGCCGGCCCGGCTTTCAACGCGGGACGCTACGGCTTCGCCTGCGGCGACATTTCGGCCGCGGTAGCCGCAGAGCTGGGGATCCCGACGGTAACGGCGATGTACCCGGAGAACCCCGGCGTCGAGCTCTATTCGAAGAAGACTTACATAGTGCCCTGCGCCGACTCCGCCCGAGGCATGGGCAAGGCGCTCCCCGTGATGGCAAAGCTCGGGCTCAAGCTCGCAAAGAAAGAAGAGATGGGGCCGGCCCGCGTCGAGGGTTATATTCCGCGCGGAATCCGTAAATCTTTCTTCCACGAGAAGAGCGGCGCCGAGCGTGCGGTCGATATGCTGCTGAAAAAGCTCCGCGGCGAAGAGTTCCAGACGGAATACGAGATGCCGACCTTCAAAAAGATTCCGCCGGCAGCGCCGGTCAAAGACCTGAAGCACGCGACGATAGCGCTCGTAACTTCGGGCGGCATCGTGCCGGAGGGCAACCCCGACAAGATACGCGTCTCGTCCGCTGAAAGCTTCGGCGAATACGACATCTCCGCGCTGACGGACCTGACTCCTGAAAATTACGAATCGATCCACGGCGGCTACGACCGTCAGTGGGCTAATCTCGACCCGGACGTAGTAGTCCCTCTCGACATCATGCGCGAATTCGAAAAAGAGGGCGTATTCGGCAAGCTGCACGACAAGTTCTACGCAACGACCGGCACAGGAACTGCAGTCGCCTTCGCGGAGAAGTTCGGTCAGGAGATCGGCAAAAAACTAAAGGAAGCAAATGTTGACGCCGTGATACTCACCTCCACCTGAGGAACTTGCACTCGGTGCGGTGCATCGATGACAAGAGAAATAGAAAACACGGCGGGCATCCCGGTAGTTCAGATAGCGACAATAGTTCCCATCATGCTCACGGTTGGAGCGAACAGAATAGTCCCCGGCATTGCGATCCCTCATCCCGTAGGAAAGCCGGAGCTGGGAGAAGAAGTCGACAAAGCCGCGCGCAGAGAGGTAGTCATGCGCGCTTTCAAGGCCATGACGACTCCGATAACCGAACAGACCATTTTCGAGAAGAATTAACGCAGTCAGCGGCGGACGGAGAGTTCCCTCCGCCGTTTTCTATTTAGCCTGCTTCTTTTTTGTAAAATATTGTCTAAAATACCTCTTTTGAGACATTTTTAGTGCTCTGCACAAATATTTGCTTTGCTTTTTGCTGTAGAATAGCATATCATACAAAAGGCGGCAGAGGTGATGATATGGAAGGAAGCAAATACCGTATTGTTACAAACAACGAATGGATAAAGGGCGACGCCTCTCTGCCGCAGGATATCGTCTTTGCCGAGGGCACGCCGATAGACGTGCTGGACAAGGCGGAAGAACTGCTCCAGCAGGGCTGGAAGTTGGTATCCGCCCCTCTGCCGCCGAACGTTCCTATAATGCGCGGCCCCTATCGCTCGCTGGTGCTGGAAAAGAACGACCGCCTGTATGACCGAGACGGGATTTTGGAGATCGAAAAGGCAAGGACGCGCTATAATTTTGAGCGGAAAGACAGAAAACCGCCTCGCCCGTCTAAGGATTTCGGCGTCATAGACAGAGAGATGCTTATTAGGACGCTGCGCGACGCAGCTCTCGTCGAAGAGGGAAAAAACATTTGACAGCATCTGCTGCTTCGCCGGCTTTGCTATACAAGTGAAAAATTATATAAATCACAGGAGGAGATATAATGATAGCGCTTACAAAAGAGAATTGCGACGCCGAAGTTCGCGAGGAAAAGAATCTGCCCGTAGTAGTCGATTTCTGGGGGCCACAGTGCGTGCCTTGCATGGGGCTTATGCCGCACTATCATGAGATGGAAAAGGAGTTCGAGGGCAAGGTTAAGTTCACCTCCGTCGACTGCTCTTCAAATAAAAGGGTCGCGATGGGCTTCCGCGTAATGGGACTGCCGACCTTCCTCTTCTGGAAGGACGGAGTAGAGGTGAAGCGCCTTTCAAAGGATGAGTGCACGGTAGAATCGATCAGAGCGGAGATAGAGAAGCTCGCTCAGGGTAAGCAATAAGCAGGGCTGCGGTCGGGGAAACCCGATTGAGCATAAATCACAATTAGGAGGTATCTTGTCCATGGGCAAATTAAATGGTAAGAAACTTCTCCTGCTTGGTGAAAGAGACGGCGTGCCGGGGCCCGCGATGGAGGCGTGCCTCAAAGATTCCGGAGCTGAGATAGTTTTCTCCGCAACGGAATGCTTTGTCTGAACAGCAGCAGGAGCAATGGACTTGCAGAATCAGCAGCGCATCAAAGACGCCGCTGAGAAGTACGGAGCCGAGAACTGCGTAGTGGTGCTTGGTTCTTCCGACGCCGAAGGCGCGGAGATCTACGCCGAAACAGTTACTAACGGCGATCCGACGTTTGCAGGTCCACTTGCAGGAGTCCCGTTGGGACTTCCCGTTTACCACGTTTTTGATGAAGCCATCCGCGAAGAGTGTGACCCAGCACAGTGGGAAGAGCAGATTTCCATGATGGAAATGGTCCTCGACCCGCCGGCGCTTGCGGCAGCCGTAAAAGGTATGCGCGACGAGTACAGCAAGTTCACACTGTAACCTTCCGGAAAGGACAGAGGATTGTGACAGAAAGAGAGCTGAGCGTCAACGGCTCTCTTTGCTGTTTTTAAAGAATCTATTTTTGGGAGGAATCTCCGGCCGCTCGGGCCAGGCTCTCCCTCTGTCCGCTCTTTTGCAGCAGAGCAAGAGCCACGCTTAAGATGTGGGCGTTGTCGGTCCAGAGGAAGGAGGCGCTTGTCAGAAGCTTTTCTTCGGCTTCGGCGGAGGTAAAGACGAGATTGCCGTTAACTATCCCCCACTTTAGATCGCTCCAGCGGTACTTCTCCTGCTCGGAGCTCTTGAAGAGCCCTCTGCGCGTGATCGTTATGCCGCCGTCGCTGACGGAAAAATCCCCGAAGCCGTAGCTCCGCCCCTTGCGCAAGCCCGCGAACATTTCCGCAAGCATCCTCTTTCCCGCCGCGGCCCAGAAGCGCTGGGTCAGGTGCTCGTAAAAATCCTTCTGCCTCGTCTTTATCACGAATTCACGAGTCTCGGTGCCGAAGGCGGCATAGTACGAATATTTCGGGAAAGGGCCGCCTCGCTTCTGATCGACCCCCCAGCGGAGGCGCGTGATCGTCTTCAGCGGGAAGAGCTCGCCGCAGTACAGAAAGCCGGCGGGCGTTATGTCGAGGCTCTTTTTGAACGGCCATACCCCGAAAGTACAGTGAAAATCTATTTCCCTCTGCCACGATTTATTTTCCATGACAAGCTGTCTCCTACGGTTTATCTTTCACGCGCGCATAACCTGCCGCGGAAACGGTAACGAAAAATCTTATATCCCTCTTCCTCTTTGATTTTACTATAAAAGTGGCGGCCGGGGTCAAAGTAAACCATCGCGACGAAAAATATAATTCCCTCGCGCCTTCGTAAGCGAGCGCCGCGTCGCTGAAGGAATAAGTTTCGTTCTTCAGCCTGCCGCCGGCGAGCCATATCGCCCTTATCGCATAGCCCTCCGCGCCGTCGGTGAGAAGAAATTTAAAATCCTCGCCCTCGCGGGCCGCCTTAGCCATCCTGTACTTTATCCACGCGCAGAAATCGCGCGCCTCGTTGCGGATCAGGCGCCGCTCGCGCGCGTCCGAATCCTGCGCCGTCAAAGCAAGCGTCGTCGCCGCGATTGCTACGATGACGAGCACGCACAGTATTTCGATGAGAGTAAAAGCTTCGCGTTTAAGTTTGCGGCTCCCTTTCATCGTCGATCACCGAGAGGAGCCATTTATAGAACGGATGTTCTACCCTGTAAAGCCTTCCTTCCGCGTCGGTGCAGCCGTGCCGCGTCCAACCCGTCGCCAGCAGCTTGCCGTCGGACTCGCGCGCGATCCTGTATTCGAACTTTATGCTGTAGACCTTCAGATCGGCGACGCGCCCCCACAGCTCGACGATGTCGTCGTAGCGCGCGGAGTTCTTGTAGCGGCAGTAAGCCTCGACGACCGGCAGCATGAGCCCTTCGGCCTCCCACTCTTTATAGTCTTTTCCCCATCCGCGGCAGAGCTCGGTGCGCGTCACCTCGAACCAGTCTAGGTAGTTCGCGTTGTAGACGATTCCCATCTTGTCGGTCTCGCTGTAGCGCACCCTTATCTTTGCCGCAAGCGCGTAATTATCTTCCATTTTTTATTTTCTCCCTACGCTCTAAGAGCCTCCGTTTATAAAGCATATATTTCGCGCGGTCGAGGGACGAAACGCCGCAGCGGAACATCCGCTCGGTAAGCGTCGTTTTGCCGGCATCGACGCGGGCAAAGACGCCTATCGTAAGCGAAAACCCCTCTAAAGCCAATTTATTTCGGCTTTCCTGCGCGCCGGATACTGTCTGACGGGGCGCAGCTGCGGAAGCCCCATCATCTGCGCGCCGCATATATATTCCTCCTCTTTTATGCCGAGGAAGTCGCGCAGCGGCGCGAAATTCCTCGCCGCCGTCGTAAAGTAGCCTCCCCAGCAGCAGCCTACTCCGAGCGCGTGAGCGGCGAGCTCGAGGTAGGTCAGCGCGATCGTTCCGTCCTCAGGCCAGCGGTGCTCCTTCGGCACGACCGCGGCTGCGACGTGCGGCGCGCCGCGCAGAAGCCCGTCCTCCCCGGACTTCGCTTTCGCGATCATCGCGGCGCCGAGAAGCGCCGCGCGTGACGTCGGATTTTTGAAAATCAGCTCTCTGAACCAGCAGAGGATCAGATTCGCCACTTCTTTAGTCTTTTCCGGCGTTTCCGTCACGATCCAGCGGACGGGCTGAAGGTTGACGGCGCTCGGGGCCTGGCTCACCGCGTCGAAAATTTTATCGAATATCCCGCGCGGCAGGGGCTCGTCTTTGAATCTCCTGACGCTGCGCCGCGTCTTTAAAAAATTCAGCGCCGCATCCGGCGACGGCGTTTCGATGTCGGCTGCGCTGACGACTTTTTCAGCGTCCATGAAGGAGAGCATATCCGCGCCGGCCGGGCAGAAGACGACGCACTGCCCGCACTCTATACAGCGCTCCCTGCGCCTCTCGGATATCTGCGGGAAGCCGAAGTCATCCGGCTCGATGGCGTCCGCAGGACACACCTTTGCGCATAATCCGCACTTCGTGCATTTACTTTCGTCGACGGAAAGCCCGCCCATGAGAATCACGCTCCGTTCGATACGTTTAAACATTTCAATTCTATCACTACGCCGCTCTTTTCAGCGCGCTTTTAAGCCGCACGTTCGCGCTCTTTTCGATTATGGTCTATAATTTAGCTTCAGGCAAATATGATTTGCTGGAGGTAATGCACGATGAAAAAATTAACCGCCCTTGCGGCTGCGCTGTTTCTTTCGATATGCGCCACCGCGTTTGCCGAGACCGCGGCGCTGATACCGCCCTTTCACTGGACCTATCACTCGCTTTCAAGCCTGCACGCTGCCGGACTGATAAACGAAGAGATCGTGCCGGGAAAGAGCGCCTTCACGCCGGAGCAGGTCTGCTCGCTCGTCGTAATGGCGCTGAAGCGCGCGGAAAACGACCCTTCGAAGCTCGGCGACGCCGAGCTCTCCGCGATGCGCCAGCTCACCAGCGCGTACCGCGATCACTTCAAGCTCGCCGGCTATCAGTACGAGGTTATACGCAACGATATCGAAATCGCCGCGCTTAACGCTGGGCTCACGGCGATGGAGACGAACGGCGCCGCGCACGAAGCGCGGACACTTTCATCGGAGGCCGCACGCTCCGTGAACAAGTTCACCTTCGGCCTCTATAGGCAGGCCGCGCTGTCGGGCGGGAATAACAGTTTCTTCATTTCGCCCTACAGCGTGTCGACGGCTCTAGCAATGACCTACGCGGGCGCGCGCGGAGCGACGGAGCGTGAAATGGAGGAGGCCCTCTTCTTCTCGCCGGAGATACATAAAAGCATGGGCGCGCTGATAAGCGAGATAAACAACGTGCCGCAGGACGTCGCTCAAGTGAGCTGCGCCAACGCGCTGTGGCCGGCGAAGAACGAAAAGATTCTACCGGATTTCGCTCATACGGTCCGCGAATATTACGGCGCGGAGCTCACACCGCTCGACTACGCCGGAGCGCCGGAGGGCTCGCGCAGGCGCGTGAACAAATGGGTCGAAAAGATGACGAAGCAGAAGATAAAAGACCTCGTCCCAGCCGGCGCGTTCACGAGGGAGACGCTGCTCACGCTGACGAACGCGGTATATTTCAAATCGTCGTGGCTTGAGGAGTTCCAGCCGGAGGACACATTGCCGCGCCCCTTCTGGCCCGACGGGGAACATTCCGTCAATGTGGTCACCATGCGCCGGCGCGGAGAGGCGCTAAACTACGCCAAGCTGCCGGAATGCGAAATCATCGAGATGCCTTACAAGGGCAGGCGCTTTTCGATGTTCGTGATCCTGCCCGACAAAAGAAACGGCTTCGACGCGGCGGAAGAGATGCTGAGCGCGGAACAGCTCACGAAATGGCGCGAAAAAATGGCGCCGCGCGCGGTAGAGATATTCATGCCGAAATTCAAGCAGGAAAGCAGCTACGAGCTCACCTCGATGCTGTCGAGGCTGGGCATATCGTCGGCATTTTCACCTTCGGCCGACTTCTCCGCCGTCACGGGGACCGGCGGCGTCCACATCGACAAGGCGCTGCACAAGACCTTCATAGACGTCGCCGAGGAGGGGACGGAGGCGGCGGCCGCGACCGCGATAATAATGAAGCGCACGTCGCTTGCAGAGCGTCCGGCGGACGTCGTGACTTTTCGCGCGGACCATCCGTTCGTCTATCTGATTACGGAAAACAACAGCGGCGCGATACTCTTTATAGGAAGGTACATGAAGCCGTAGAAAATTCCGCGGGTGCGCAGAAGGGCGGCAAGCTTTTACGCGCCCGCGCTTTTAGCGAAAATGGAGCCGCCGTCGCCGCGGTTACTTCAACGGTAAACTTTTCATGAGCCGCAGCGATGGGTGCTGGCTCAATAAGCGATATTCTCTTGATGTCTTTGGAATGTTCATTTTATCCGAAGCAAGCCAGTACAGTTTGCCGTCGGGCCCCTTCATCTCCCATAGTTCAGTCGCGCGGGACACGGCCCATTCCTTTAAGAACTTGGCCTTTGCGATAATCCTGCTTACTTCTTTGGACGTCGCCGAATGTATTTCTATAAAATAAACTTTCTCCGACGCGCCTTGTAAATGGCCTACCACATAATCCCATCTGTTGTCGTTGGGATATTTGGCTGCAAGGTCGCCGTCGATGTCAATGCTTCCGCTCACAGAGCCGTCTTCGACCGTGATCTTCGGTCGGTATTTTTTCGGCAGGGCGTCAAGCGAGTTTTTTACGTTCAAACGGTCCTGGGAAAGCGACGCGGCTTTTGCCAGCGTCAGCGGATTCTTATTTGCCGGCATTTTCCGATCTTTCCACGGCGTCCGCGACTACATCCGCCGCATGTCCGCTGAAGCCGGAGAGTCCGCCCCAACCGGATATTTTCTCGTCATCGTCGCCCGGGTCGAGAATCGATATGTCTTTCGTCTTCACGAAAGCGTTCTCAGCGTTATCATAATAAAAGTAATATGTGCTGAACGATTTTTCCAGCAGGGACACAAGCATATCATACGTTCCACCCGAAGACTGCTGCCGCAGAAAGAAAAGTTTTTGCAGCAGCGCCGTTTTCTCCGGAGTACTAAGTTTTTTCTGCGCCTTTATCGTCCTAACGGCCCAGACTATGTCGAGCACGCTCGGCGAATGGGTCGAGAGTATTACTTTATACCCCCTGGAGAGCAGGTCAGCCGTCAGCGTCATGACAGCAAAAATCGCCTTTGGGTGAAGCCCCATCTCCGGTTCTTCGATCACAACGCAGTCGAAACGCTCATCTTTTGTACTTTTTCCGCCCGGGAGCAGTTCGTAGCAGCCGAGCAAAAGCGGGAAAAATTCTCTCTGCCCGGCGGACCACGCCATATACGATATACCCGGCGAATCTTCTTCGCCACCTCTGATCCTCAAGCGCAGTTCCTTTTGTCCCGCGGCGGAAATCTGCGATACCGACGCGTCATGGAATATAGCTTCGTTCAACGCGTCTTTAACGGGCTGCTTCAGTTTGCCGGAAAGAGGAAAGAGCGTTTCTCTGTTTTTAGCGTTTTTATCGATATAAAGGCGAAGATGTTCGCTGAAATTTTTTACCGCGAACGGAGTCCCGCTGTCATAAGCCCTGAAGGGTTCCGGCCTGCCGTAAGGCATCGTCAGCGCTCTCTGGGCCGGGATATAGTACACCGATTCCGCCGCTGCTCTTTTGCCGCCGCTCTGCATACGCGCGGAAAACTTCCTGTCGGGGGGAGTTATCCGGACGTTGCTGCCGCTTCTCCACAGCTGTTTCGTGCCGCTTCCCATATATACGGAAATGAGATCGGCGTTATCATTCTGATTCCAGTCTTGCCCAAAATCAGCCATAGTATTTTTTATATATTCCTGATCTTTGCATAGCTTGAAAAGCTGCAAAAATATGCTCTTGCCGCTTCCCTGAGCGCCGACAAGCACTGTGAGGTCTCCGAATTTTACTTTGGCTTCCGCGATCTGCCCGACATTTTTCACGCTGAAAAGCATTTTCTCACCTCGTTCAGTAGCAACGGCGCCGATTTTCATCATTATAACATACGCCCGCCGACGTCATTGTCTCAGGCAAAAAATACCAGCACCGGCTGGACGATGTCCTGATATCGGAGACCGCGCGCTATTCGTAGTCCTTTGCCGCCGGTTGCGTTTCTTCCTCTTCGGCCATCTCTTCCCCGGCCGGCAGCCGCTGGACGTCCGTCAGCGCGCGTTTGATGGCTTTCGTGCGGGTCCCGGCCTTGTCGAGCTCTTTGGCCGCGTCGTCTATTTTTTTCCTCGTCTTATCCAATATGTCTCCGAATTTTTCAAACTCGCTCTTGACCTTGCCGAGAAGCTCCCAAACCTCGCTCGAACGCTTTTCTATAGCGAGCGTGCGGAAACCCATCTGCAGACTGTTCAGCAGCGCACAGACCGTCGCCGGCCCGGCGGGGACGACGCGGAAGTCGCGAGACATCTGCTCGCAGAGGCCGTCGATGCGCAGCACCTCGGCGTAAAGCCCCTCTATCGGCAGATAGAGAATGCCGAAGTCCGTCGTGTAAGGCGGCTCGATATATTTCGCGTGTATCTCCTTCGCCTCTTCGAGCACGCGCGCGCGCAGAGCCTTGCGCGCTTCGGCGACCGCCGCGGCGTCGCCCTCTTCGGAGGCCGAAACGAGGCGCCTGTAATCCTCTATCGGGAATTTCGAGTCTATCGGCAGGTAGACGCTGCCGGAGCCCTCCGAGCCGGGCAGGATTATCGCGAATTCGACCCTTTCGGAGCTTCCGGGGCGCGTCGCCACGTTCTCCGCGTACTGCTCATTCGTCAGCACCTGCGCGAGAAGCGCGTGAAGCTGCATCTCCCCCCACGTGCCGCGCACCTTGACGTTAGAGAGGACCTTTCTCAGGTCGCCTACGTCGGTGGTCAGCGCGCGCATCTCGCCGAGTCCCTTGTGCACGAGCTCGAGGCGCTCGGATACAGTAGCGAAGGCCTCTCCGAGGCGCCTTTCAAGCGTGGAATGTAGCTGTTCGTCGACGGTGGCGCGCATCTTTTCGAGCTTTTCCTCGTTGCTCTTGCTGATCTCGATCAGACGCTGCTCGACGACCGAGCGAAGCGCCTCGAGCTTTTCCTCGTTGAGCCTGCTGATGTTCGCGAGTTGCTGGGAAAATGCCGAGAGACTCTCGCTCTGGCTGTCGCCCATTTCCTTGACGCGCGCCGCCTGGGCGTCGCCGAGCCCCGTGATCTGCTGAGAGAAGGCCGTAAAGTTCTCGCGCTGCGCGTCTCCTATCTCCTTTATGCGCTTCGCCTGTGTGTCCCCAAAGCTTTCGATCGCGCGCGACTGTTCGCTGCGCGCGTCGAGCGCGGCCTCGCGCTGTTCCTTGCGCATCGACGCGAAGCCGTCGTCTATGCGCTGCTCCGCGTCGCCGAGGCGTTCCTCGGCCTTCTGAAGGCGCGAAAGCACTTCGCGCGCGGTCTGTTCCATCGCCCCGGCGCTTTCGCGGAAGCGGGAGAGGGACATTACGATATAAATTCCTGCGAGCACGGCGATAGCCGCCGCACCGATAAGTATCTGCGGCATTTAGAAACACGCTCCTCGGCAACAATTATATACTATCGCTAATCGAGCGCCAAAAATCCCTCGCGTATCGCGTATTTCGTCAGCTCGGCCGTGCTGTTGCAGCCGAGCTTGTCCATAATACGGCGGCGGTGTGTGTCCACAGTGTTTTTGCTTATGCAGAGGGTGTCCGCGATCTGCTTGCCGGTGCGTCCCTTGACGAGCAGGCGCAGCACCTCTATCTCACGTTCGGATAGGGGCGAATCGCTTTTGACGCTTTCGTTTAAAAGCAGCCGCAGGTAATCTTCGACAAGCACGTTGCAGGCCTTGGACGAAAGGTAAATGTCGCCGCGGCTCACCGTGCGCACGGCTTCAAGCATCGTCTCCGGCGAGCTCTCCTTCAAAATATAACCGCGCGCGCCGGCCTTCAGCGCCTCGGCGATGAAGCGCCTGTCGTTGTGCATAGAAAGCACGAGCACGCATATCTCAGGGTGTTCGGCGCAGATCGCGCCGGTGGCCGAAATGCCGTTCATGTTCGGCATAGTGACGTCCATAAGGACTACGTCGGGCAGTATCTTCCGCACCGCCTCGACGGCCTCCGCGCCGTCAGAGGCCGTGCCGGCTATTTCGATATCCTCTTCTCCGTTGAGTAGGCTCTTCAGCCCCTCACGGAAGAGCTCGTGGTCGTCGGCAATAAAAAGTCTTATCATTCTTATATCTCACCGTTTTTTTCGTTTTCTATCTTGAGCGGCGCGAGCAGCGAGACTATCGTACCGTCCTTGTTCGACACTATCCGCATGTCTCCGCCGATATGCAGCAGCCGTTCCCTGATGCTGAAGAGCCCAAGCCCGGACTTGCGTCCGCCCGCTGTATATTTTTTCTTCATCCCGACTCCGTCGTCCTCTATCACGACCTGTATCTTGTTCGGGCCTCTGTTTACGCTGATGTGCACAGCGGATGCCTGCGCGTGCTTGATGACGTTTATCAGAAGCTCGCGCGACATCCTGTAGAGGATTATGCAGACAGCGTCGTCGGCGGAAAAATCTTTTTCGCAGCCGCCGCGCGTCGCGACGTACCATTTTATCCCTCTGGGCGTCAGCAGCTTGTCGGCGAGGGCTTCGAGCGCCGGAGTGATGCCGACCTCAAGAAGTATCGGCGGGCTTAGCTCGAATATCAGCTCGCGGCTTTCGGCGATCATTTTTTCCGTCGATTCGATCGCGCCGGATAAAATTTTATCCGCCTCTTCGCCGCTGCCGAAATTTTTTTCTTTCAGCTTACGCAGGTCGAGCAGCAGCGAGAGCAGCGAATGTCCTATGCTGTCGTGCAGGTCGGTCGCGATCTCGCGTCTCGTCGTCTCTTCGCTTATCGTCAGCTTAGTCGCCAGTTCGCGCAGCATAGAGCGGTAGCCGAGAAGCTTCTTCTGGCTTTCCTCAAGCTCCATCTCGGATTTTTTCAGCTCGGTCCTGTCGAGAAATATCGTCGCGGCCATGTTGTTCGACAGCGGGAAGGCAATCGCCTCAAGATATTTTCCCGTGACGGAGCTCTCGCTTTCGCAGTGCACCGCGCGATTCTCGCCGACGCATTCTTCTATTATCTGATGCCAGCAGGGCTCCGCGTCGGGCCATACCTGCGCGAAGCTTTTACCTATCACCTCCTCGCGCTTCACCTTGTTGACCTTTTCATAAGCGTCGTTGACATCAACGTAGACGAGGGCGGCGGCTCCGCACTCGGCGATATCCGGCAATACCCTGTAGAGCGCTATCGGATTGAACGTCTGCTCGAAGAAGAATTTTTCAAAAAAATTGTTTTCCTTTAACCCGGCCACTCCCGCACTCCCTTTAAATAAAGAAACGCCAAAGGGCGGCAAAGACCTTTAGCAAAGTTTCGCGAAATTTGCGCGCGCGGAAAAATTATCTCCCCCAAGGGCAGGCCGCGAGGCAGAGCCCGCAGCTTCCCAGCCCGTAGACTTTGCCCATGTCATCCCAGAAGTTGAAGCATTTCATCGCGTCGAAGCGCGCCGAAAGCTCCTCGCTCGGGTCAAAGGCCCTTCCGCGCAGCGCCTCAACAGGGCAGGCATTTTTGCACAGCTCGCAACTTCCGCAGAGATTCGGGACCGCTCCGTCGCCCTCCAGGGGCGCGTCCGTCAAAATCGTCCCGAGCCTCATGCGTGGGCCGACCTGTTTGTTGACGATGCTGCAGCTCTTGCCTACCCAGCCGAGCCCGGCCTTCGCCGCCGCGATTCTGTGGCTGTATATCCCTATCACGTCGAGCTTCATCTTCGGGAGCGAAGATGGGTCGCCTGCTTCGGCGACCCTCCAGTGCAGTCTTTCAGCGCCGGGCTGCGGGCGGTAGTCCGACGCAGGAACGGGATAGGAACGGAAGCCCGCGCTTTGGAGCCTGTTGGCCGTCAAGGCCGCGATCCTGTCGATCTCGCGGTTCAACGTGCCGTAGACCGTGATGTAATTGCGCGTGGGGCCGCCTATCTGCTCCTGCACGACCTCTTTTGGGAAAAATATCGCGAAGGAGACGGCGGTGGGGAATTCTGCAAAGTAATCTCCGTAGGTCTTTTTTATATAACCGCTCTCGTTCCTCATGTCGGCGATGCCGCAGAGATCCGCTCCCTGCGCCTTCACGAACGACGTTATTTCTTCCTTCGAGATACTCATGCAAGCGACGCCTCCAGTCAACTCATTATTTCAACGGTACCACTATTTTACTATAAAATCAGACATCGGGCCTCACTATATGCACGCTTCTGTCGCAGAACCAGTCGTAGATCGTATCCTCCGGCTCCTCCTGCCTGCGCAGGCGCTCCATGCTCGTCCCTATTATAAAAAGCGGGACCGCCGGCTCGATTAGGTTTTTCCCGTCGCGCGCAAGACGCTCAGCAACGCTTTCGAGCTCCCTTTCGCTCTCCGCCGCGACGACGAACATCGTCCAGTTCTCCTGCTCGTGCGCGTCGATATCCGCGTAGCCCGGAATATAGACGCGGCGCTGGTCGAGCATGAAGATATGCAGCCTGCCTATCGCGTCGTATATCTCGTCGTAGCGGCCCTCCTTCGCGCGGAAGAAGAAGAGTCTGTCGGCGTCCTTCATGCGGAAGACATCCTCGGGCAGAGGCGCCTCTTTGCGGTAAAGCTCAAAGTCGTAGCGGCTTCTCAGCAGCAGGTTGAAGCGCAGCTCGCCGATCGACGCACCTGCCTCCTTCACCCACTTGATCATGCTTTCCCTGCCGGGCGAAGCGAATTTCCTCGCGGCGACGCCCCATCTCGGAAAGGTGGCGAGTAAAGAGCGGACGAGAGGCGCCTCCCGCCAGATATACTTCACGCGTCCGTCCTCTATCTTCCAGAGCTCTTCCCTCTTCAGCTCCGGCGCGAAGGAAAGGGGTTCGTTCACGGAATACTCCTTTATCCCGAACTGCCCGACGAACGCGCGATCCATCAGTAGGTATAGGCGGTTGTTCCAGAGAGCTTCTTCGGCGTCGAAATCTCCGGTCTGTCTCGCCGGCAGCCCGAGCCTTTCGGAGCATTCGGCGTGCACGCGTACACCCTCGTCCGTGAGCACATAGCCGCGCCCCACTTCGGCGAGCAGCCCTATCTCGCAGAGCTTCTTCAGAGTCGTGAAATCTTCTCCGGCGAGAGCGAAGGTCTCCTCGTCCCAACAAGGGAATTCCTCGTCGAAAAGCAGCAGCGCGCGTTCGATCTTGTCGCCGCACACGGGATTCATATCATCGAGCATCCTTACCAGGGCCTCCTCCGCGCATGTCATCTCTTATCAGCCTCTTTTACCAGCGCCCTCACGAAAGAAACGCAGGCACACACCATAACCACAGAGAACGGAGCCGCCGCAGCGAGCGAGACCGTCTGAAGGTTCTGCAGTCCGCCGCTTAGGAGAAGGACGACCGCAAGCGCCGCCATCAATATCCCCCACACAGCCATCTTGCCCTTCGACGGATTCAGAGCGCCGTGCTCCGAGAGCATCGAGAGGACGAAGGTACCCGAATTCGCCGACGTCACGAAGAAAGTCACGATCAGCACGAGCATCACTACGGACATCGCGTAACCGAGCGGATAATATTTATACATCTCAAATATTCCGACGGAAACGTCCTTGAGGACGCTCGCGGAGATATCGAGCTTTCTGACGAGCTCAAGATGCAGCGCCGACGTTCCGAATATCGAGAACCACGTGAAGCTGCCGAGCGCAGGAACGATTAGGACTCCGGCGACAAATTCCCTTATCGTGCGTCCACGCGAAATTCTCGCGACGAACGAGCCGACGAAAGGAGCCCACGAGATCCACCACGCCCAATAGTAAAGAGTCCAGCCGTCGAGGAATTTCTGATATTCGCCGCCGTACGGCGCGAGCGTGAAGCTCTCGCTCACGAGCCCGCTGATGTAATCGCCTACCCCGGTCATCAGCGAATTTATCATCGCGAGCGACGGCCCTACGATGAAGAGGCCGAGCATGAGCGTGAGGCAGACCCACAGGTTGAAATCCGCGACCTTTTTGATTCCCCTCTCTATGCCGAGCGCCGCCGAGCCGGTGTAGAGGACGGCGAGCGCAGCGATGACAGCTACCTGTATGAAGGCACTTTTCGGAACGGAAAAAATTTCATTCAGCCCGCTGTTGAGCTGAAGCGTGCCGAGACCGAGAGACGTCGTGATTCCGGCCAGTGTTGCGAAGATCGCGAGGATGTCGACCGTTTTACCGAACGCGCCGCCGACCTTTTCCTCGCCGACGAGAGGGATGAAGATAGAGCTTATCAGCCCCGGGGTGTTGTGCCTGAACTGGTAGTAGGAAAGAGGCATCGCGATCACCGCATAGCCGGCCCACGGATGAAGCCCCCAATGGAAGAAAGATATGCGTATCGCGTCGCGCGCCGCCTGGGTAGAACCGGGCGCGGCGCCGAAGGGCAGCGAGCCGAAATGAAAGAGAGGCTCAGCCGCGCCGTAAAAGACAAGGCCGACCCCCATGCCGGCCGAGAAGAGCATCGCAAACCACGACATGTTGCTGTACTCCGGGCGCGAATCCTCCGGGCCGAGACGCGCCGAGCCGAAACGGCTGAACGCTATGCCGATGCAGAAGACGACGAATATGTTCATCGTGAGCATGTAGCCCCAGCCGTAATATTTTGTCAGCCCTCCGTTCAGCATACCCGCGAACGCTCCGAAGGACTGCGGAGAGACGAGCCCCCACAAAACTATCGCTATCGTTATCGCTATCGAAATTATATATACGCCTCCGCCTTCCGGCGATTTATTCATTTTCATGATACCGCTGGCTCCTTTCGCAGTAGAAAAGCCGGAGAACGCCGACTTGCGGCGTGCCCCGGCTCATATCCGTCAGACTCTGTATACCTTCGCCTCTTTGATATCGTCGGCTAAAGCGTCAAGCGCCACGCCCACCCTGTGGTAGCGGAGGGCCCACTCCTCTTCTTTTGAGAGAGTCGGGTCGCCGAGCGGATAAGGCACCGAGACTGTCGGCACTATTTTGTTCGAGCCCACGGTTTTCGCAACGTCTATCAGGTTGCACATCACTACGATCGGAATCCCCGCGCGTTCAATTTCTTTTGCCATCGTTGCACCGCAACGAGTGCATGTTCCTCAGGTCGCGGTGAGTATCACGGCGTCGACCTTCGCCTCTTTCAGCTCGGCCGCGATCTCCCTTCCGAACTTCGCCGCGTAGTTCTGCGTCGTGCCGGTCCCCACCGTTACGTAGTAGTAATCGTAGAGCTTGGCGAACTTGCCCTCCCTCTCGTAGGCGCGCATGGCGTCGAGCGGAATGCCGCGATCCGGCACCGCGCACATCGCTTCGGGGTCGAAGCCGGCGTGTATCGTCTTGAACTCTCCGGCGGGCAGGCAGTCTCTGCCGGCGATGTCGTATTTGCCCCACTTCTGCGCCGACGCGCTCTGAATCCTATCGGGGTTGTCCGAGGGAACGACGCCGCTTGACGATACGAGCGCTATCGTGCACTTCGAAAGGTCCTTGACCGGTGCCGCCGGCGGGATCTTGTCGGTCTTGGGGATGATGAGCTCTGTCTGGAAGGGCTCGCCCCTCAGCTTCTTGAGCAGCATATCGATGACGCGCTCCGCCGCCGTTTCGCCGTTCTTCGCAGGAATCTCGCTGCGGATGCCGCGGGGGAAATATCCCTCTTCGGCGGCCGGCAGGAGCTCTTCGCCCTTGGCTATCTTCTCGGCGAACGCCGCCATCGCCGTAAGGTCGTCCTTCATAAACGTCGCCTTGCGTCCGCCCCTGAAAATATAGCAGGCGCCCCTGTACTCGGCGACGCCGGGGTTCTCCTCGTTCATCGAAGTGACGACGGGAACTTTGTAACGCTCAGAAACGGCTTTGCAGACGATGCCGCAGCCGACGCCGTAGCGCCCGGCCATGAACGCCGGACCGGCGAAGAAGATGTCGAATTTTTTCCCGTCGAGGTATGCGAAAATTTCTTTCAACGCTTCGTCCGTGTGGTTCGTGATGTAGTTGTCGCCGCAAACCACCGTATCGGTGACCTCGATATCCGGCAGCATTTTGTCGAGCATCATCGAGCAGCCGATCGGCTTGTCGTGGAATATCGGCTTCGAGTCGGCCGCGTCCTCGCCGCCCACCTGCCCGAAGAACTGGTTGATGTAATGTATGGCCTTCATTGCTCCCGCCTCCTAAAAATCAGAGCAGCTTCTGCGCGAGTAGCCGCTGATATGGTTCGCGCAGAACATCCCGTTATTTTCCATCACGCAGCTTCCGTCGGGGTTGATGCAGCCCTCCCAGCCGCCGGAGTTTCCGTCGCGCGCGAGGGCCTCGAGCTCGCCGATCACCTTCATCGCCGGCATCTTGTAGAACTGCGAAACGTTGCCGGTCGTGACGAGGGCGTCCGTCGCGGGGTTCATCGAAACGAGGGGCTGAGACGCGCCGTCCCTCCCCGTCGACTCGTCGGAGATACCGACCGTCTTGATGCCGAGACGTTCGAGCTCCACAAGCATCGCAGTGTAGTCGACGTCGGGGTTGCCGTAGCCCTCTTCGGCGACGACGGCAGCCTGGGCCCCGATCGCTACCGCGATCTGTCCGGCTATCTGCACGCAGCGCGCTTTCTCCTCCATCTTCGGGTTAAGGGTCGAAAGAATCACTCCGAGGAAGTTTATCGTCCTGCCGTGCTGTTCGTAAAGCTTTTTGATCATCGGATTCGTCGAGAACTCATAGGTGGAAATCTTCGACGAGCTCGGCATGAAGCTGCCGGAAACGAGGCATCCGTCAAGAAGCTCGTTCGGGTGCATCAGCGTCGGCAGCATCCTGTTGCCGTCCCAGCCATAGACGAGCGTATTGTAGCCGAGGGCTTCCATCTGCGTCTGAGGCTGGAGCACGTAAACTACTCCGGGAAGCGCTTTCGTCTTTTCGTCGCGCGCCGCGAGAGGCGGGAGTTCGTAAACGTCCGTCTCCTCTGGCTCCATATCGCGCACGCACTGCGCTATATGCTCAGCGAGGCGCAGGGCTCCCCACCTTATCGCGTGGTTC
Organism: Synergistes jonesii; assembly: GCF_000712295.1. Classification (NCBI taxonomy): domain Bacteria; kingdom Thermotogati; phylum Synergistota; class Synergistia; order Synergistales; family Synergistaceae; genus Synergistes; species Synergistes jonesii. The sequence goes on from NZ_JMKI01000021.1 coordinate 21,700, forward strand.
TTCTTCTGCTGTTCATGCCGTTCCTCTGCCTCCGATGTGTCGGCGACGAGCACGAGGTTCGGCATATCGCCCCATATCGTGTAATGCTGATACTCTCCGCCCATATCGAGCAGACCGTCCTGGAAGCCGCCCCAGTGCTTCCCCACCGCAAGCAGCGAGACGCCGTCAAGAACGTTGGTCCTGCCCATTCCCGCCTGTCCGAGCGGGCTCGTGACGCCGGGGTAAGCTCCTTCTCCCCCCTCGACCTTGCAGCGGAATTCGACCGAGTCCTTGATCGGGCAGAGCCTCACCATATCGCCGGGATGAACGATCTCAAGCTCCGCGTCGGTGATATACTTATCTTCGCGCACGACCTTCAGAGCGTCCTCTCTGTCTACCGTGAGGATCCCGTCCGCGTAGGAGGTTTCGCCTCCGAAGACTATATCCTTCACCTTGAATTTGCCTATTTCAAGCCTCATGTTTATCCTCCTTTGTTATATTTTTTTGCCGCTACTCCAACGTACGATAAGTAATTCATCCCTTCAAAGTCAATTACGAAAAACATTAAAAACCGTGCCACGCTGCGCGTTACAGGGGGTTAACGCTATCTCGGCAAAAATATCCGAGCTTCCCGGAAATGGCGGCGCAGGGCGCCGGACGGCGGCATGACGGTCCGGTAACAGAAAATGCTACGCCGATATATTTTTTTACTATAGCGGCAGCGACGCGTGCGGAAGAACGAAGGAATCGGAAACTGCTCCGGGCTCGGCGCGGATCTCACGACGAGCTTCCACGACAGCGCGTTCGATTTCGGCAAATGGGGGTTTTGCGTGCGGCGCTGAGCGCTCTGTATTGCCGCTGGAAACAGGCCGGACGTCCGCCTATGTTATAATAACGGCGGCTATGCGGATTGTTATCGTTATCATTCAGGAGGGGGATTTCAAATGTCAGAAAGGCCTGATATAAATATACCGAGGCTCGTCGCGGCTTATTACAGCGAAGGACCCGACGCCGGCGACAAGGGGCAGCGCGTTTCGTTCGGGACGTCGGGGCACCGCGGCTCGTCGCTGAAGGGCAGCTTCAACGACGCCCACATCGCGGCGATCTCCCAGGCGATATGCGAATACCGCGCATCGGAAAATATAACCGGACCGCTTTACATGGGCATGGACACTCACGCGCTGTCGGAAGCGGCGCTGCGCACCGCGGCCGAGGTCTTCGCCGCGAACGGCGTCGAGCTGCGCATGCAGCGTGGCTTCACCTATACGCCGACGCCCGTCGTCTCCCACGCGATACTCGAGTGGAACAACGGAAAGGGCGGTGCTGCGGCCGACGGCGTCGTCATCACTCCGTCGCACAACCCGCCGCAGGACGGCGGCTTCAAATACAACCCTCCGAGCGGAGGCCCGGCCGGGACTGAGATAACAAAAATCATCGAGACGCGCGCGAACGAGATAATCGAAAGCAAGCTCGCCGGCGTCAAGCGTCTCCCCTTCAAAAAAGCCGTCGCAAAGGAAAACGTCAAGTTCGTCGACTTCGTCGAGCAATATACTTCGGGGCTCGCGGAGGTTATCGACGTCGAGGCGATAGCGCAGTCCGGCCTCAGGATAGGCGCCGATCCGCTCGGCGGCTCGGGGATCTATTTTTGGGAGCCGATAGCCGAGAAGTACGGGCTGAACATCGAGGTCGTCAACAAGAGAGTCGATCCGACCTTCTCCTTCATGCCTCTCGACCACGACGGCAAGGTGCGCATGGACTGCTCTTCGCCGTGGGCGATGACGAAGCTCGTCGCACTGAAGGACAGATACGACATAGCTTTCGGCAACGACCCGGACTACGACCGCCACGGCATCGTCACGGCGGAGGGGCTGATGCAGCCGAACGCTTACCTCGCGGTATCGATAAACTATCTCTTCACGCACCGCGGCGGCTGGAGTAAGAGCGCGGCGGTCGGCAAGACGCTCGTCTCGAGCTCGATGATCGACCGAGTCGCGGCCTCGCTCGGCCGCAGGCTCTGCGAAGTGCCTGTGGGATTCAAATGGTTCGTCGACGGTCTGCTCTCGGGCGAGCTCGGCTTCGGAGGAGAGGAGAGCGCCGGCGCGTCTTTCCTGCGCAAAGACGGGCGCCCGTGGAGCACCGACAAGGACGGCTTCATAATGAGCCTGCTCGCCGCCGAGATAACGGCGGTGACGGGCAAATCGCCGTCGGAGCACTACAAAGAGCTGACGAAAAAATTCGGCGTCCCCTATTACTCGCGCAAAGACGCTCCGGCCTCGCGCGAAGAAAAAGAAAAGCTCAAAAAACTCTCTCCGGCCGACGTCTCGGCCGAGAAGCTCGCCGGCGAAAAGATAACGGCGAAGCTCACGTCGGCGCCCGGCAACGGAGCCGCGATCGGCGGGCTGAAGATCGCGTCGGAAAATGGCTGGTTCGCCGCGCGTCCGTCGGGCACCGAGGACATTTATAAAATTTACGCGGAGAGCTTCGTCGGCGAGGAGCACCTCGCCGCGATAAACGAAGAGGCGGCGCGCATCGTCGCCAAAGCGATAGCATAAACGACGGGCGCACGCTACCGCTTGAATTTGCGCGGGAGCGCGCGTTGGATGTACAATAGACCGTTGTAAATATGCTTCTGCAAAGGGAGTTTTGCTTAATGCGCTACGTCGGAACAGCTTCAAAAGGGATACGCCTCCCCGTCGTCACCAGAGGGGCTGACGTCATAAGAATAATTTCGGAGAGCATAATCAACGCCTCCGAATCCGAGAGAGACGGCTTCACGATCAGGGACCGCGACATCGTGGGCGTCACCGAATCCCTCGTGGCTCGCTCGCAGGGCAATTACGTGACTCTCACGGACATTTCCGACGACGTAGCGGAGAAATTTCCCTCGGGGGACGTGGCGGTGATCGCGCCGATACTTTCGCGCAACCGCTTCCATCAGCTGCTGCGCGGAATGGCGAAGGGCATAAAGGGGCGCGTTCATATAATGCTGACGTATCCCTCCGACGAAGTGGGCAACCAGTTGATCGAGCCGATGAACTACTATCTCAATTCCTCGAAGCTCTCCGGCGAATGTTTCGACGAAAAAGAATTCTACGAAATCTTCGGCGAATACAAACATCCCTTTACCGGCGTCGATTACATCCAACTCTACAAGAGCACGGACCCGCAGCGCATCTCGGTGCATTTTTCCAACAATCCGCTTTCGGCGCTCAAATTCACGAAGCAGGCGCTCGTCGCCAGCATCCACGCGCGCAGGATACACCGCGACATACTTGAAAGGGGCGGGGCCGAAAAGGTCGTGACTATGGATCAGATATGCAGCTCGCCGGCAAGAGAGGGCGCGGGCTTCAACCCCGATTACGGGCTCCTCGGCTCAAACTACACGAACGACGAGTCGGTCAAATTATTCCCGCGCGGCTGCGGCGAATTCGTCAAAAAGCTTCAGCGCGAGCTGCTCTCTCGCACCGGCAAAAAACTCGAGGTGCTCGTATACGGCGACGGCGCCTTCAAGGACCCGGCCTGCGGCATATGGGAGCTCGCCGACCCGGTCGTCTCGCCGGGCTACACCGACGGGCTGAACGGTATGCCGAAGGAAATCAAATTCAAATACGTCGCGGACAACGCCGGCGAGATAGACGCCGCGAAGGCCGTCGAAGAAGCGATACGCGCGAAGGACAGCCTCGGAAGGTTTGAACATTCGACGCTCGGCACGACGCCGCGCCGCCTGACGGATCTCATCGGCTCTCTATGCGACCTCACCTCCGGCTCCGGCGACAAGGGAACGCCCGTGGTATACATCCAGGGCTATTTCGACAACTACCTCGATGACTGAGCTCGAAAATTCGATTCCCTTCAGCGGCATCGACCCGCGCGGGCGCGTCAAGTTCTCCGTGCTCCTTGAGATGTTTCAGGAGATGGCGGACGTCGACGCGTCAAAATTCGGGCTTTCCGTCTCCCAGACGATGGAGCGGGGCATCTCCTGGGTGCTGCGCAAATACCGCGTCGAGCTCGAAAAATACCCTACTAAGGAAAGCGGAGCCCTAACGATAAAGACTTACGCCGAGCCTTACAGAAATCTTTTTTCGCTGAGGAGCTTCAAGCTCCGCGACGCGCACGGCGCCTTCGTCGGCTCCGCTTATACGTGGTGGGTGCTCGTCGATTTCGCGAAGATGCGCCCGCTCCGCCTCGACAGATGCGAGCTGATGAAGCCCTTCATGACGCCTCTCACCGACGAGCTGCCGGAGGACGTGAAAATCCCGGCCGTCGAAGCGCCGTCGATAGAAGAGCTCTGGAAGGTGCGCTGGAACGACCTCGACGTCAACGATCACACGAACCACACGGTATATTTCAGCTGGGCGCTCGACAGCGTGCCCGACGAGGTGCCGGAGAAAATGTCGCCGCTCTTCGTCGAAGGAGAATTCCTTCATCCCATCCCGCGCACGAGAGTGCGCTGTCTGACTCAGGAGCTCCCGGCAGGCGGGGGTAGATCGTTCCTTCATTCGCTGCGGCACGGCGGGGACGACACCGAATACGCAAGGATATTCTCGCGCTGGAAATAAGCGTAACGAAGCTGAGAACGCTGATGAATTAAGACTTCGTCGGCGTTCTTAATAATGGTAGATAATAATAAAAATAGCGCCGATCCATGAATAAATTTGAAAAGACAACGGAAAATAAAATTTACAAGCGTATCGGCGACACAAAACCTTAGCGTACAGCGAACTAAGCGAATAACTGGCGGGAGGGCGGAAGATTGACCAAAATCGTGATCTGTGTGGGAAGTTCATGCCACCTCAAGGGCGCTCGCCGCGTCGTCGAGGGGCTTGTGAAAATCGTCGAAGCGCGCGGCCTCAAGGGTGAGATAGAGCTCTCGGGCTCCTTCTGTATGGGGCGCTGCTCCGAGAAGGGCGTGTCCGCGTCGGTGGACGGCAAAATCTGCTTCATCGATCCCGACCGTCTGGAAGAATTTATCGACGGCGTCTTCGGCGGGGGCGGACGATAATGAAATACATACATGTGGCGCAGGCCAACTGCAAAAATTGCTATAAGTGCCTGAAGGTCTGTCCCGTCAAGTCGATAAGGTACAAAGACAATCACGTCGAAGTGCTGGATGAAGAATGCATACTCTGCGGCCGCTGCATCCGCAATTGCCCGCAGCACGCGAAGTCGCTCACTAACGACATCAGCGCGATCAGGGGCGCGCTGCGCGCCGGCGGGCGGGCGCGCGTCGCGGCGCTTGCGCCCTCTTATATCGCGTCGTTCGGCGCGGATAATCGTTTCAAGCTCGCAGGAGCGCTGCGGCGGCTCGGCTTCGACGCCGTCGAAGAGACGGCCGTCGGCGCGCACGCCGTTACGCGCGAGTACGCGCGCATCCTTGAAAGCGGCAAGATGGACAACATGATAACGACCTGCTGCTCTTCGCTCGTCTTTCTCGTGCAGAAATATTTCCCGCGGCTGACGCCCCAGCTCGCCCCTGTGCTCTCGCCGATGGAAGCCCACGGCGCGTGGCTGCGGAAGAAGTACGGCGCGGACGCGCTCATAGTCTTCTTCGCCCCCTGCATCTCGAAGATAGAGGAGGCGCGCACTTCACCGGCGCACAATATCAGCGGCGTCGTGACATTCAAACAGCTGTCTGAATGGTTAGAAGAGGAAGACATCTCCATCTCCTCAGCTCCGGAGGGCTTTTTCGGCAGCGACCCAAGCGCATCGGCGATATATCCTGTCTTCGAGGGCATCACCGAGGACGTGCGCGCAAATCTGCCGCCGGATTCCCCGGTCTTCGACCGTTATTCATTCCTCAGCCTACAGGGCGCTAAGGATGTCGTCGAAATGCTGGAAGAGATGCAGGCCGGGCGGCTGCACGACTGCTTCATCGAAGCCGGGATCTGTTACGGCAGCTGCGTCAACGGCCCCGAGAAGCCGGACAGCGGCTATATGCCGATCAGCACCGCCCTCGAGCTGAGGCGCTATCTGAAAAAGGAAGAGAAGAACGCGCGCGAGATGGACCTTTCTTCAGTGGAGCTGGCGCGCGTCATAGAGCCGACCCCGGTGCGGATGGAAATTCCGGATGAAAAGACGATACGCTCGATACTCGCCCAGATAGGCAAGACCGATCCCTCGCACGAGCTCAACTGCGGCAGCTGCGGCTACCGCACTTGCCGCGAGAAGGCGATCGCCGTCTACCAGAAGAAGGCTGAGCTCTACATGTGCATGCCTTATATGAGCCAAATATCCGAGACGCTCGCAAATGTGACGCTATCAGTCAGCCCAGATTACATCATCGCCGTCGACGACGCCTTGCTCGTCAGGGAATGCAACCTCGCCGCGCAGCACCTCTTCCGATTGACGCGCGACAAAATCGTCGGACGCCGCATCGACGACTTCCTCGACCCGTACGATTTCGCGATCTCGATCGGAGAACGGAAGGATATACCGCTGCACAAGGTGCGCTATAAAAAGCGCGGCATCACGGTCAATCAGACGGTCGTCTACATAAAGGAGCAGGGGCTGGCCATCGCCTTCCTGCACGACATTACGAAAGAAGAGGAAGAGGCCGAGGAGCTCGGCAGATTAAAGCTGGATACGATGGAGATGGCGCAGAACGTCATAGACAAACAGATGACCGTCGCTCAGGAAATAGCGAGCCTGCTCGGCGAGACGACCGCAGAGACGAAGGTAACTCTGACGAAATTGAAGAACCTCATCATCTACGACGGGAAGAACGAAGGCAATGGATAGTCTCTGCATAGACGCCTGCTACAGCAGCCTCAACAAGAAAGACGAAGAACTCTGCGGCGACCGCGTCCTGATTACCAGCTCCGCCGGCGGCACGCTGCTGGTGCTCTCCGACGGACTCGGCAGCGGCGTTAAAGCCAACATCCTTTCGACTCTGACCTCGAAGATCATCTCCACGATGATAAACCGCGGCGCGACGATAGAGGACACTGTTGATACTATTGCGCACACGCTGCCGGTATGCAAAGAGCGCGGCATCGCCTACTCCACCTTTATGATACTGCAGATCGAAAAGGACGGCCGCGGCTATCTGGCGGAGTACGACAACCCCCCCTGCATGCTCATACGCGGAGGCGTCCACGTGCCTTTCGCATACAAAGAAAAGACCATCGGCGGCAAGCTTGTGCGTGAATCCCGCTTCACGGCGCAGCGCGGCGATTATTTCGTCATTGTCAGCGACGGCGTGACGCAGGCCGGCATGGGCGAAACGCTCTCCTTCGGCTGGGGTGAAAAGGAAGTGGCGGACTTTCTCTGCGCCCCCTGCTCTCAGAAGCTTTCCGCGCCGCGCGTCATCGGCAGCGTGCTGGAAGTCGCAAGGGAGCTCTACCTCGGCAGGCCGGGCGATGACACGACGGTCTCGATAGCCCACATCCTGCCGGAGCAACAGGTCTGCCTCTTCTCCGGGCCGCCGCGCCATCCCGCGGACGACGCGCGCCTCGTCCGCGAGTACATGGAGACGGGCGGGATGCACATCGTAAGCGGCGGCACCAGCTCGGAGATCCTGGCGCGCGAGCTCGGCAGGAAGCTTGAAGTCAGCATAGACTACGCGGACAGCGACATTCCGCCGACGGCCGCCATCGCGGGCATCGATCTCGTCACGGAAGGGGTCATGACGCTGAAGCGCGCCATCGAGATCATCGAAACGTACACGAGGTTTCCCGCCGCCGCGGAGACCACCGCGGCGCTCGACAGGCCCGACGGCGCCGCGAAGCTCGCGAAGATACTTATCGAACGCTGCACTCATCTGAAGCTCTTCATAGGCAAGAGCGTGAACCCGGCGCATCAAAACCCAGACTTCCCCACCGAGCTGCGCGTCAAGTCGCGTCTCATGGACGACCTCGGCAACGCCATGGCGCGCCTCGGACGCGCCGTAGACAAAAAATATTATTAGCGTCCAAAAGAGGGAAACGTCCGCTTTGCGCGTAAAGAACATCGGAGAGATCGGAAATGTCGTCACGAGCCCCGAACGTCTCGCGGAACTCGTCGAGGCGGCCGGATTTCTGCCGCTGCTGCGCAGCGGTATACCCGGCTTTTCCGTCGAGGAGCATACGCCGCCCCGCCTCTGGTTCACTGACGGCCTCCCCGGCCCGTGGGAATGGAAGGGCCCCGTCATCAGACAGATCCGCTGCGCCTACGGCAGGTTGTTCGGCGGCGGCAGGGCTGGATTCGTCAGCGGAGAGTGGTATCCAGAGCTTGCGAACTACCGCCGCAGCGGCTATGATTTCGACGCGCGCTACGAAGAGGGACTCGCGAAGCGCCGCGACAGGGAGATTTTTGAACTTCTCGAAGGACGCGGCAGCCTGCTTTCGAAGGAGCTGAAGCGCCTGGGGAATTTCCGTAAGGGCGGCAACAGGGGCTTTGAGACGGCAATGACGTGCATGCAGATGCAGTGCTACGTCACGATAATCGATTTCGAATACCAGCTCGACAATTCCGGGACCCCCTACGGCTGGGGGGTGGCGCGCTTCGCGCTGCCGGAAAAGTATTTCGGAGGCTCTTTCAGGGAGCGCGTCTACAGCCGCAGGCCGGAGCAGTCGAAGGAGAAAATCCTTGCACATCTGCGCGGACTGCTGCCGGACGCGGAGGAGGGGGAAATCATCAAAGCCGCGGGGTAGGGATAAAACTCCGTCGGCGCCGCAACAATTTACATCCCCGCCGAGCTTTGCTATAATTTCATTCAATCGGTTGCATAAGAGGTGTTCGCTATGAAGGTTACGATGCAGGACGTTGCAAATCACGCCGGAGTCGACAAGGCTACGGTCAGCCGGGTCCTGCGCGGCGATCACCGCATTTCGGAGAAAACGAAGATCAAAGTGATGGAGAGCATCCGGGCTCTCGATTATAAAATCGATCGAAACGCCAGGAGCCTCTCGACAAATTCGAGCGGGCTCGTCGGCGTCGTTGTGCATGCGCTCGGCGTGCCGTGGCTGGGCGCTTTCCTCGCCGGCATCGACCGCGCCTTTTCAAATTCCGAATATGAGATACTGCTGAAGGCCACGGAGGCAAACGAGACGCGCGCACGCCGGATCGTCGGAGCGCTCGGAGAACGGCACGTCGAAGGGCTCATATGGTGCGACGCGGAAAATCCGCCGCGCGCCGCCGGCATCCCCATCCTGTGCGTCGGCTTCGCCAAGGAGGGCGAATATTCCGTCACCGCGGAGGGCGGAGGTGACCCGACCTTCGAAACGGGCGCGATGGTCGGGCGCATGATGCTGAAGATTTTAGCCGGCAGGCCCCTGCCGGGACGCGATATAAGGATCGTCTCGCCGGAGACGGGCGACAGAGAAAGTCTGGCCTAACGCTCTATGTCGATCTCTCAGAAATTTTTCTGCGCGCTTCTGCTGCTCGCCCTTTCGATCTCGCCGGCCGCCGCCCTCACGGATAAAAAGATCGACATATCGAAGCTTCGGGGCCCTAAAATATCCGAGCTCTCGATGCTGATCATCTCGAACCCCGACGCGCAGATAATGGCCGCGGAGGCCGGAGAGCTCGACATAATCGGCGACATAGCGCGGCCGTCGGATATCGACAGGCTCGCGAAGAACAAGAATCTGCAGATGTCCATAGCACGCGGCTTTCACGCTTTCTTCCTGCTGCTGAACAATAAAAAAAGTCCGTGGGACGACGCGGCTCTGCGCCGCGCGGCCGCGATGTCCATCGACAGGAGCGGCATCGTGAGGATGATTTTCAGCGGCTACTGCGAGCCGATAAATTCATGGCTCCCGCCGGTATCGCCATGGGCGCCGGCAGGCGGCGCCCAAGACATTTACAACCCGCAGGCTGCGCGCGCGCTGCTCAAAAAGAGGGGCTATTCGTGGAACATGGCGGGAAGGCTCGTCGCGCCGGACGGCAAGGAGATGCCGGCGATGAAGCTGCTGACTCCTCTCGCGCGCGTCTCGCCGACGACGGCGGAGCTTGCGCAGACGATAGCGGATTCGCTTTCCTCGGCGGGCTTCCCCGTCGAAACGGAACCGATGGACTTTTCGACGATGATCAACCGCCTCGACCGCAAGGATTATTCAATGGCGGTGCTCGCGTGGAGCATGGGAAGGAATCCCGACTCGCTTTATTCGTTCTACCACAGCTCGATGGACTTCGACGGCGGCTATAACATGACCGGCACGTGCGACGCGCGCCTCGACAGGTCGCTGGAGGCGCTGCGCGGCGCGCCGGACGAAGCGTCGGCGCGGAAGGCAGCGCGCGAAGCCCAGCGCGCGCTGCTTGAACTTATGCCCTCCATTCCTATTTACAGCCGCTTCTCCGTAACCGCCGTCTCGAAAAAGTGGAAAAATATTTTTACGACGGAGAGCAGCACGGCCGACAATATGTGGACTCTGCTCGCGGCCGAGCCCCGCGGCGGCGTAGGGCGCCCTCTGACGATGCTGCTTCCCGAGGAGCCGCGCAACCTGAATCCCTTCACCGCTTCGTCGGCCTATTCGTGGCAGGCGCTCGGCGTGATTTACGAATCTCTGCTGACGACTGATCCCTATACCTTAGAAAATATGGACGCGATAGCCTCGTCGTGGAAGGTCGCGGTGGCGGGAAGCGGGCGCGCGCGCCACACGGAGCTCACCTTCAAAATAAAGCGCGGACTGCGCTGGAACGACGGCTCGCCGCTGACCGCGCGCGATATAAAGGCGACCGTTGATTTTCTGCGCAGAAATAAGATTCCGCGCTTCTTCGACGCGGTGAAAAACATAAAAAGGATCGAGACGCCGGACGATCATACGCTGCGCGTCGTGATGGAGGACGTCAGCTACTGGTATCTCGACAACGTAGCCGGGCTTCCGGCGATGCCCGCAAAGGTCGTAAACGCCGTGCGCGACTGGCAGAACTGGGACCCTCTCGCCGGCGGGGGCGAAGCTGGTCCCGCCGGACTCATCGGAAGCGGCCCCTTCATGCTTAAGGGCTACAGAGCCGGAGAGTATCTGCTGTTTGAGAGAAATCCGCATTACAGGCTGCTGGAGGGCGCGGTGAAATGAACGCCGGATGGTTCGCAAAGCGCCTTCTTTCGTCGCTCTTCGTGCTCGCGGCGGTGATAGCGCTGAACTTCATACTATTCCGCATGATGCCGGGCGACGCGGTGAGCACTATAATCGACCCCTCCTTCTCGCCGGAGGCGAAGGAGAATCTCCGCGCGATCTACGGCCTCGACAGGCCGCTGGCGGAGCAGTTCATGATCTACGTCAAGCGGATGCTGACGTTCAGCTTCGGGCTCTCCTTCATCAGCAGAAAGCCCGTCTGGGAAGAGTTGCTGTCGCGGCTGCCGGCGACGCTCGCGCTGACGTCGGCCTCGATGGCCCTTTCGGCGGCTTTCGGCATCTGGCTCGGCATAAAGGCGGCGCTCTGCCGCGGACGCCTCGCCGAAAAGATAGTCCTTGGCGCGAGCGCCGTGACGGCCTCCTTTCCGGGCTTTTTCGTCCAGCTCGTGCTGCTGATGCTCTTCGCGCGAGCGCTGCCGATTTTCCCGCTGCGCGGCACGCTCTCGGCGCCGCCTCCCTCCGGGACGATGAATCTATTTTTTGATTACGTCCGGCATATGGCGCTGCCGGTGATATCCCTTTCGCTGATAGGCTTCGGAGGCTGGGCGCTCTACGTGCGCAACCTGATGGTGCGCGCGCTCGGCGAGGATTTCGCGCTGATGGCGCGTGCCCGCGGCCTGCCGCGAGGGCGGGTCGTCTGGCACGCCTTCCGCACCATACTGCCGCCGATAATAACTATTTTCCTGATGTCCGTCCCCGGGCTCGTCTCCGGCGCGGTGATCACGGAATCCGTCTTCTCTCTGCACGGCGTCGGCACGTTCCTGCTCGAAGCCGTCTCCGGGCACGACTACCCCGCCGCCGGCGCCGCCTTCTATCTTCTCGCGCTGATCACGGTATCCTGCAATTTAGCGGCCGACGTCAGCTACGGCTTCGCGGACCCGCGCGTAAGATATCGAAGGTAAAAAAGAATGAAGGCACTCTTTCTGCGCAAGAGCGCGATAGCCCTCGCAGCGATCGCGCTCGTCGGAATCTTCGCGCCTCTCTTCGCCTCCGCTCCGCCGCAGGAGATAGTGGGAGCGCCTTTCGCGCGCCCCATCTGGTGGAAGAGCGGCAAACTTCCAGCCGCAAAGTCTTTCGACGTAAAGATCGACGGGATTGAATTCGAATGGGAGGACGAGCCTCCGGCGATCTTTTCACTTTACGGGCGCGTCACGGCCGACGCCTCTTCCGAGGTCCGCGTGATATGGCGCACGCCGCGGAAGGAATACCTACTCGAAAGGCTGAGCGGCTCCGAACTCTACTGGATCAACAGCGACGGGCGCGACATGATCTTCAAGCAGGCTCTCGGGCTTCCGCTCGTCAGCAGGAGCGTCGATCACCTCTTCCCGTCGCGCGGAAAATATTCGCTATCCGTCGAGGGCGCTAAGGGCGCGGAACTCCGTCTCCTCCTGCCCGGCGAGAGGCAGGGGCTGCTGGGCACTGACCAGCGCGGAAGGGACGTCTTCACTCTCTTCCTCTACGGCATAAGGACCTCTCTGATCATCGGCACCGCGGCGACCCTCGTCGCAAGTCTATTAGGCGTGTCGCTCGGCCTCGCGGCCGGATACGCCGGCGGCCTGTGCGACGCGCTGATCATGCGCGCGGTCGACGTGCTGCTTTCGATACCGACCCTGCCGATCCTGATGGCGCTCGCCGCAGTCTGGGGAAAGGGGCTCTGGCAGCTCGTGCTGATTCTTTCTATGTTTTCGTGGATGGGCACCGCGCGTTCGGTACGCTCGCTCGTGCTGACGCTGCGCGAAAGCGCGTGGGTCGAATCGCTGCGCGCGCTGGGCGCGTCGCGCGGCTACATCCTGCGGCGGCACCTGCTGCCCGAGACTGCCCCGATACTGCTCGCGAATGTCGCGCTCGGCGTGCCGGGAGCTATTCTTTCGGAGGCAGGTCTGGCCTTCCTCGGCCTATCGGATCCACGCCTCATCTCGTGGGGCAGAATGCTTCACGAGGCGCACTCCTTCGGCGCCTTCACGCAGGGCGCCTGGTGGCTGCTGCTGCCCCCGGGGCTCGGCATCGTAGCGGTCTGCCTGATATTCCTCGACATGGGGAAGTTCCTCGAAGAAAAGATAGACCCGAGGCTCGGATAAATGATAATCGAAGTAAAGCATCTAAGCGTGACCTACAACGCGCGGTCGAAATCCGCCGCAAATGCGGTGAAGGATATTTCTTTCGCGCTGCGCGAAAATTCCTTCTGCGGGCTCATCGGCGAATCGGGCAGCGGCAAAAGCAGTGTGGTGATGACGATGCTCGGGCTTATGCCGAACGGGGGCGAGGCGCGCGGCAGCATTTTATACCGCGGCCACGAGATACTCGGCGCGCCGGAGAAGGAGATGCTGGCGCTGCGCCAGCGCCGCCTCTCGCTTATACCGCAGGGCGCGATGAACTCCTTCACTCCGGTCATGACGATAGGAAGACAGATGCGCGAGGTTATAATGCTGCATATGGGAGCCACGGCGTCGGAGGCGGAGAGGAAAAGCGCCGAACTTCTCGAAGAGGCCGAGCTTCCGGCGTCGGCGGCGGCGCGCTATCCTCACGAGCTTTCCGGCGGGCAGAAGCAGCGCGCCGCGATAGCGATGGCCCTCTCCTGTTCTCCTGAAGCCCTGCTCGCCGACGAGCCGACGACGGCGCTCGACGTCGTGACGCAAGCTGCGATCATACGCCTGCTGGAAAGGCTGCGGCGCGAAAAAAATCTTACGGTGCTGCTCGTCACGCACGACCTGCCGATGGCGGCGTCGGCCTGCGAAGAGCTCTTAGTGATGAAGGATGGCGAGATCGTCGAGCGCGGAGAGTCGAAGCGGCTGATTTCGTCTCCCGAGAATGAGCACACCAAAGCGCTCGTCGCCGCGATGCTGAGGAATGAAAGGCCATGACGGAAAACATTCTCGAGACAAAAGAGCTTGCCGTTGAATTCAGCCCGCGCGGTAAAAAGCGCGTCCGCGCGCTCGGCGGCGTCTCGCTGTCGCTCTCGCGCGGAGAAACGCTCTCCGTAGTCGGCGAATCCGGCAGCGGTAAGAGCACTCTGCTGCGGGCCGCTATGGCGCTGATTCCCACCTCCTCCGGCGGCGTGCTGCTCTTCGGCAGGGACGTTTCAAAGCTTTCGCCCGCGGAGTTGAAGGCGCTGCGCCGCCGTTGCGGTTACGTGCCGCAGGACCCTTACGGCGCAATCCCCCCAGCCCTCAGCGCGATAGAGGCAGTCGCGGAGCCATATATCATCGCCGGCGTAAAAAGCTCCGGAGAGGAGCGCCGCGAACGCGCGGAAAAAATCCTTTACAGCCTTGGGCTGAGCGGAGAAAGGATATTGAACGCCCGCGCCGCCGGGCTCTCAGGAGGACAGCGCCAGCGCGTGGAGATAGCGCGCGCCCTTATGCTCGGGCCCGAGCTGCTGCTCTGCGACGAACCGACCTCGATGCAGGACGCCTCGACTCGCGGCGAGATAATCGACGCGCTCGCAAAGCGCGTGAAAGCCGGCATGTCGATGCTCTTCGTGACGCACGACCTGCTGCTCGCGGCACACGCGTCGCAAAAGATGATAGTCCTGAAAGACGGGAAAATATGCGAAAGGGGCGCGGCGCGGGAGATTCTATCTTCGCCGAAGCACCCCTACACGAGAGCGCTGATCGAAGCGCTGCCGAAGCTAAAATTTTGATTTTTAAGCGAGGAGCCCGGCGTAATTTACAGACGGTTTTTTTCGCCCCACTCGCACATGCTGTCGAGAATAGGGATAAGCGACGCGCCGCGCGGCGTGAGGCTGTACTCCACCTTCGGCGGAATCTGTGGGTACTCCTCCCTGTGCACGAGCCCGTCCTTTTCCAGCTCCTTCAGCGTCGCGCTCAAAGTCTTGTACGATATGCCGTCGATATATTTTTTCATCTCGTTGAAGCGCACCACCTTGAAGAGCATCAGAACGTATAAAACCATCATTTTGTACTTCCCCTGAATCAGCGACATAGTATATGAAAAGCCGGTATCTTCAAGCTTCGAATTGAGAATACACTCTCCTGTCATGTTACACTCTCCTTAACGTCAGTATAAAACTTATATTATAGTATCGAACTTAAATGTGCGTACTTGCGCCTTGGTAAATTCTAAATATAGTTATAGTATCGTCCAGTGAAAAAGTCAACGGACGCGGCAAAGAGCGGAATAGGGGATCACCCTTTTTCCGCATGGGAGAATAAATCAGCGACACGGAGGTCTTTGAAATGAAAAAAGATTTGAAAATCCAGCCCTATCTCTTTCCTATGCCTATGCTTATGATAGCGACCTACAACGAGGACGGCAGCGTGGACGACATGCCTATGGCGTGGGGCGGCATCAGCAGCGAGAAGACGGTCTCGCTGAACCTCGGCGCCGGACACAAGACCTGCGAGAATCTGAAAAAGCGCAAAGCCTTCACTATAAGCGTCGCCGACGTGCCGCATCTTGAGGAGGCCGATTTCTTCGGCATCGCGTCGGGCAACGACACGCCGGACAAATTCGCGCGCAGCGGCCTGCACGCCGTCAAAAGCGCTAAGGTCGACGCGCCGGTCGTCGAAGAATTTCCTCTGACGCTCGAATGCAAAGTTATTGACATAAAGGAAGAAACGCCCGGCGACCTACACATACTTGGTGAGATCGTCGGAGTACTCGCGGAAGAAAGCGTGCTCGACGAAAAGGGGCGCGTCATCCCGTCGAAGCTGAACGCTTTCATATTCGATCAGTTCCAGTCCGGCTACTACGCGATCGGCGAAAAGGTCGGGCAGGCGTGGAAGAGCGGCGCAAAATTGATGAAAAAATAACTCCCCAGCGAAGGCGGGCGGCTCGCCCGTCCGCCGTTAAAAGCGCGCGAAACGCGGCCGACGAGAAAACCGTCCGCGCTTTTATCTTATTAATACGGCTCAGCACGGCTGCGCCCTCAGCGCGGCAAGCTCTTCGCAGAGGCTGTCGCGCAGCCACATGCCGACATCGGGCGTCGCGAGCATATCTCTGTCGCCGTCGAGCGCTTCGACTATCTCGTCTGTGTCGAGCAGGTACTCTTTACCGTTGACCACGTGGCGGTACTTCCAGTGGACGCGCGGCGAGCCCATCACGAGCGTCATTATCGTCGACGGCATATCGCCGAGCGGCGGTCTGTCGACGTTCGAATAGCGAAAGGTCGCAGTCACCGTCGTGCCGACGCCCACGGCAGAGTCGATTACGAGGGCGCCGCCGCAGAGTTCGGCCGACTGGCGCAGGAAGGGCAGCCCCATGCCGACGCGCCGCGTCGTCCTCGTCGTCGTGAAGGGATCGGTCACCTTAGCTACGAACTCCGGCGTCATTCCCCTGCCGTTGTCCTTTACCGAAAAGGAGAGCCAGTCGTTTTTCTCGTCCTCGTTTATCGTAATCTCCACGCTGTCGGCTCCGGCCCTCGTGCTGTTCTCCGAGATGTCCAGCACCGTCGCGGAAAGATCTTCAAGCATCGTCCTTCCTCCCTCTGCGCCGCGCCCTACGCAAAAACATCGCAGCGACGTTACGATCGGTTATGACGCAAGCGCGCGATTAATAGTATAATCATATCACGGCGTGCCCTTGTGGCAATTCTTGTTTTTTGTGGGGAGAATCGTTTTTTGATAAATATCGCAATTCACGGACATTTCTACCAGCCGCCGCGCGAAGACCCGATAAGCGGGGCCGTGCCGCGCGACGATGCCGCCGCACCCTCTCACGATTGGAACGAGAGGGTCGCGTCCGAATGCTACATACCGAACAGCTGCGCTAGGATACTCGGCGCGGACGGCCGCATAATCGCCGAAAAAAATAATTACGAGAAGCTTTCCTTCGACTTCGGCCCTACGCTGCACAAGTGGATAGAGGGCAGCGCGCCGGCCCTCGACGCGGCGATCACGCAGAACGGCGCGCGCGCGATCGCTCAGGCCTACAACCACATGATCCTGCCGCTCGCCAACGAGCGGGACAAGCGGACTCAAGTGCTGTGGGGCATCGGGGATTTTGCATACCGCTTCGGGCGGAAGCCTAAAGGCATGTGGCTGCCGGAGTGCGCGGTGAACGCCGAGACCCTCGAGGCGCTCGCTTCCTGCGGCATAACCTTTACGATTCTCTCGCCGCGGCAGTGCGCCGCCGTGACCACGGAAGAGGGGACGAGGAACGTCGCCGACGGCTTGGGGCTCGACGTCACGCGCCCCTACCGCTGCGAGCTGCCGTCGGGACGCTCGCTCACGATCGTCTTTTATCACGCCGGCATCGCGCAGGGCATAGCATTCGGCGGCATGTTGGACAACGGCGACCGCTTCGCAGAGGCTTTGCTCAACGCCGCCTCCGACGGCCCCGACCGCCTTCTGATCACCGCGACGGACGGAGAGAGCTACGGGCATCACCACAAGTTCGGAGAGATGGCGCTCGCGCGCTGCTTCGACATTCTGGAGCGCGACAAAAGGGCGGCGCTGCCCTCGATAGAGGAATTCCTCGAAACGCACCGCCCGACGGCGAGCTGCGTGATAAAGGAGAACAGCTCTTGGTCCTGCGCGCACGGCGTCGAGCGCTGGCGCAGCGACTGCGGCTGCCATACCGGCGGCGAAAAGGGCTGGAATCAAAAATGGCGAGCTCCGCTGCGCTCGGCTTTCGACAATCTCGCGAATAGCGTCGACGAGCTTTTCGAGGAGAAGCTGAGCGGGTACTGCGACCCGTGGCGGCTGCGCGACGACGCGATAGAACTTTACAAAAGCGGCAGAAGGCGCAGCGCCGAGGAGACGGGGGCGGAAAGGCGCGCGTTCTTCGCCGAGCGAATCGAAGGCGCCCCCGACGAAGTCTACGGCACGGCGGCCGCGCTCATCGAAATGCAGCGCATGAGGATGTTCATGTACACCTCCTGTGCCTGGTTCTTCAACGACATTTCCGGCGTAGAGACAAAACAGTCCATAGCCTACGCGCTGCGCGCCGCGCAGATCGCGGAGGAAATTTTCGGCAGAGACTTCACGATGCCGCTGCTCGCAGAGCTGAGAGAGACCCGCGGCAACACCTCCGCGTGCCCGGACGCAGGGACGATCGCGGAGCGCGACATACTGCCGCTCCTGAAACGGGGCGCAAAAAACGGCGAAAAAGCCCCCGAGCAAAAAACGGACGGATGGGAGAGGATAAAAAATATGAATCATAAAACGAACCTTGCCAACTCGCTCCTCACGACGCTGGAAACAGATCCGGCGTTCAAAAGCATAGCGTACTTCTCGATGGAAATGGCGCTCAAGCCGGAGATTCCGACATACTCCGGCGGCCTCGGAGTCTTAGCCGGAGACATCCTTAAGAGCGCCGCGGACCTCGGCGTGCCGATGGTGGGCATAACGCTGCTATACAGGCGCGGCTACTTCGCCCAGAAGATCGACAAGGACGGGCGCCAGCGGGAATACCCCGTCAACTGGAACCCGCGCGAATTTTTGACGCAGCTGCCGAACCGCGTATCTGTGACGATGAGCGGCCGAGATGTCAAGATCGGCGTCTGGTGCTTCACGCTGACCGGCATCGACGGCCATTCTCTGCCGATATACTTCCTCGACACCGACCTGCCGGAAAACAGCGCGGAAGACAGAGAGATCACCGCGGAGCTCTACGGCGGCGACAACAAATGCCGCCTCTGCCAGGAACTCGTCTTAGGCATCGGCGGGCTGCGCCTGCTCCGCGACATGGGCTACCGCAACATCACGACCTTCCACCTCAACGAGGGGCACGCGGGCTTCCTGACCCTCGAGCTGCTGCGCGAGCAGGGCTACAACGATATAGAAAAGGTGAAAAATCAGGTGATCTTCACGACTCACACGCCGGTAGTAGCGGGGCACGATTTCTTCTCTTACGACCTAATCAACCAGGTGATCGACGGCGGCGTCTCGCAGATTCTGCGCACCCACATCGGGGGCAGCGGCCTTTCGATGACGGACCTCGCGCTGAAGCTTTCCCGCTACGTCAACGGCGTCTCTCACAAGCACGCGCTCGTCAGCCGCGCGATGTTCAACGACGAATCGATAGACTGGGTCACGAACGGAGTCCACTCGACGACATGGACCTGCCCGAGCTTCGCGAAGCTCTACGACGCGCATATACCGGGCTGGCGCAACGACCCGTCGCGGCTGATGCAGGCGCTACGCATACCTGACGAAGAGATATGGCGCGCGCACCAGGCTGCGAAGATGAAGCTGCTGGCCTTCGTCCTCGAAGAGACGGGGCTGCAGCTCGACTCCGACATCCTGACTATCGGCTTCGCGCGCCGCGCCGCGACCTACAAGCGCGCCGACCTTATATTCACCGACCTAAAGCGCCTCGTCGAGATAGCCAAAGGAAAGGTCCAGTTCATCTTCTCGGGCAAAGCCCACCCGCACGACGAACCCGGCAAGGACATAATACAGAGGATAAACAGGATATCGGAGGAGCTCGGTATGGAGCTGCCGGTAGTCTTCATAGAAAACTACAACATGGGACCGGCGAAGTTCATCGTCTCAGGCGTGGATCTATGGCTCAACACGCCGATACGTCCACGCGAGGCCTCCGGCACGAGCGGAATGAAATGCGTGCACAACGGGGTCATGAACTTTTCGGTGCTCGACGGCTGGTGGATCGAGGGCTGTATCGAAGACATGACGGGCTGGGCCATAGGCCCCGAGCCGACGGAGAACGCGCTCGTCGAATACGACGAGGCGGAGGATGCGACCGACCTCTACGGCAAGCTCGAACAGAAAATAATCCCGACCTACTACCACGACCGCAGAAAATGGATCAACATGATGAAGGCGGCGATAGCGATAAACGCGAGTTACTTCAACACGCACCGCGTCGTCCGCGAATACTGCGAGAAAGCTTACGGGACTCTGTTCCGCGGCCACTAAAATGGAAAAAAGCGTGATGAAGATACTGCACGTTTCGCCGGAATGCGCGCCTCTCGCGAAAAAGGGCGGCCTGGGCGACGTCGCCTACGCCCTGCCGAAGGCGCTGCGCAAAAACGGCGTGGACGCCCGCGTTCTGATGCCAGCGTGGCCCGGCGTGCTCGACGCGGCAAGAGATTTAGGCGCGCTGCGCTCGCGCCCGTTCGCGACGATCAGCGCCGCGCTCGACTGGCGCGTGCTCTCCGCGAAGCTGTGGCGCGCGACGATAGACGAACTCCCGATTTACATCCTTGAGAACGACAGGCTCTTCTCGAACACGGACATATATCCCGAAGAGACGAACGCCGAGAGCGCGGAGCCGATGATATTCCTTTCCTACGCGGCCTTCGAGCTGGCCGCCGCGGCTCACTGGAAGCCGCTGATACTGCACGCTCACGACTGGCCGGCCGCGATGATTCCCAGCGCGCTGCGCCATCACCGCCACTATTCTTCGATGGCTGGAGATTACGACACCGTCTACACGATTCACAACATGGCGCACCAGGGGCTCTTCTCGCCGGAATGTCTCGACGGCTGGGGGATCAAGCCGGAATCCTTCGTGCCCATGTCGGTCGGCTCTCTCGAATTTTACGGGCGCGTCAACCTGATGAAGGGCGCGATAGACAACGCCGAGGCGATCACCACGGTCAGCCCGCGCTACTCTTGGGACATCCAGACGAAGGAGGGAGGCTTCGGCCTCGACGGCGTGATGTCCGAAAACAAGCGCAAGCTTCGCGGCATACTGAACGGCATAGACTGCGACGTCTGGAACCCGAAGAGGGACAGGCTGCTTCCGGCGAATTTCGACGCGTCGGAGCTCGAAGGCAAAAAGATCTGCCGCGCCGCGGTGATGCAAAGATTCGCATGGGAGGACGACGGGCGTCCTCTGCTGGTATTCGTAGGACGTCTCACCGAACAGAAGGGCGTCGACATAATGCTCGGCGCTTTGTCCGAGCTCCCTAAGGAAAGCGTTTATGTTCTGATCATCGGTTCGGGCAGCGAATACTACGGCGGCAGGGTCGCCGAATTCGCCGCGGCTCACGCGGAGAACGTGAGGACCGTTACAGGTTTCAGTGAAGAAAAGGCCCACCTCGCCTACGCGGCCGGAGACCTCCTGCTGATGCCTTCCCTCTTCGAGCCGTGCGGGCTTTCGCAGCTCATCGCCTTAGCTTACGGCACGATACCGGTGGCACGCGCCACCGGCGGCCTCTGCGACACCGTGATCGACGCTGACGGGACGGAGGAGGGCAACGGCTTCCTCTTCGCCGATTACAGCGCAGAAGAGCTGAGAGGCGCGATAAGGCGCGCTGCCGAGGCGATGAGGGACGCTGCGCGCTGGAAGAGGATAATCAAAAACGCCATGTCGCGGGATTCTTCGTGGAACATTCCGGCAAAGGAATACGCCGCGCTCTACCAAGAGATCGTGGAATCCGAATAAAAACACGGGATATTTTACAAAAAGTCAGCGATGGTCAAAATTTAACATTGACAAACGCGGCGCATCGGTAATATTATTAAAAAATACAGCTGAGATTTATATATCTCGGCTGTGAAATGTAAATATAGATGAAACGCTATGACGGAGTTACGTTCACCGCAGATAAGTTTACAGAGAGCCGGCGCGCAGGTGAGAGCCGGAACCGAAGGGCGGCGATACGGTCTCGCTCCAGAGCGGAACCCCCTAAAGCTTCCGCTGTTAAGGGGTTACGGCTTGCGCCGCGTCAGAGGCGCCAATGAGGGGCCGCTTTTTGCGGCAATCAGGGTGGTACCGCGGTTAGTTTCAGTTTATTCGTCCCTGGGGCATGCTATATGCCCCAGGGATTTTTTAATAACGCAACAAAGGAGTGCAGGACGATGAAGAGAATAAGGTTGACGGATATCACGCTTCGCGAAGCGTCGCGCGAGGGAGGGGGCGCCCTCTCTTTCAAAGAGATAATAGAGATGTCGAAGATTCTCGACAGGTTGAACGTCGACGTGATAAGCCTCGCACCGATTGTAAACGAAAAAATAGATTCTCTGCTCGTTCGGACGATCGCGGCGGCCGTTAAAAAGAGCTCGCTTTCGCTTCCCGTCGGGCTCGCCGGCGAAGGTGTGAGGGGCGCGTGGGAGGCGATCTCCGAGGCCGTCAGCCCGCGCCTTTACGTCGAGGCGCCGCTCTCCACCGTGCAGATGGAATTCATATGCGGCAAAAAGCCCGACGCCGTTATGGAGATGATCGGGGAGCTCGTCCGCAAGAGCCGCGAACTCTGCGCCGACGTCGAATTCGCGGCGGCCGACGCCACGCGCGCCGAAGGCGAATTCCTCTACCAAGCCCTGCGCTGCGCTGTCGAAGCGGGAGCCGCGACCGTGACGATCTGCGACTCGGCCGGTCAGATGATGCCGTACGAATTCGGCTCATTTATCCGCGACGTTTATGAGAACGTGCCGGAGCTTCACGACGTGACGCTCTCGGTCAAATGCTCCGACAGCCTCGCGATGGCCGCGGCCGACGCGGTTTCGGCGGTGGCGGCCGGCGCTTCCGAGGTGGCCGTCTCCGTCGGCGGGGGCTGCGCGCCGTCGCTCGAAACGGTCGCCTCGATAATACGCGCACGCGGCGAGGAGCACGGCTACTACAGCAATATCAAATACACCGAGCTTCACCGCTCGATCGCGCAGATGAACTGGATATCGCGCGCGGAGCGCAGCGGCACGAGCGCCTTTGAGACCGGAATGTCGATCGGCGGGCCGACGGACGTCAAGCTCGACGCGAACGACGACATCGCGGCCGTGAACAAGGCGGCGCTGCACCTCGGCTACGAGCTCTCGGAAGAAGATATCGTGAAGGTCTACGACACCTTCAAGAACGTCGCGGCGAAAAAATCCGTCGGCGCCAAGGAACTGGAGGCGATCATCGCGACGAGCGCGCTGCAGGTGCCGCCCGCCTACGAGCTCGAAAGCTTCGTCATCAACAGCGGCAACATCATAAACGCGACGGCGAACATCCGCTGCCGCCACAACGGCGAAGAGCGCTTCGGGCTTGCGGCCGGCGACGGTCCTATCGACGCCGCCTTCCTGGCGATCGAGCAGATAACGGGGCGCCACTACGAGCTCGACGACTTCCAGATACAGGCCGTCACCGAAGGACGCGAGGCCATGGGCTCGACGCTCGTCAAGCTGCGCTCGAACGGCAAGCTCTACTCGGGCAACGGCATCTCGACGGACATCATAGGCTCGAGTATCAGGGCGTATCTCAACGCGCTTAACAAGATTTCCTACGAGGAGAACAACGCACAATGAAACTTTCCTTTTCTACATTCGGCTGGCACGACCGGAGCTGGGAGGATTTCCGCACGGTGGCCGAGGACTGCGGCTTCGCCGGCATAGAAGTCCACAACATACGCGCGCCGAAATTCCTTGAGAAAAACAGCGTCTTCGACGCGGCGCGCGCGAACGCGGTGCATCGCGAGCTCGCCGAAGCGGGGCTTTCGATTCCCTGCATCGACGCTTGGCACAACATAGCGGACGCGGCGGCGTTCGAAGAGAACTGCGCCGAGATATCCGATTACATAAAGACGGCCAAGAGCCTGCGTATCCCCTACGTGCGCGTCGGCGCGAAGAAAACGGACGGTTCCGACGAAGAGGAGCGCGCCGCCGTCTTCGCGGTGATCGAAAGGATGCTGCCCGAGGCGCGTGAAGCAGGAGTGACGCTGCTGATCGAGACGATAGGAATATACTCCGACACGGACAAGCTCTGCGGCGTGCTGAACTCCTTCGCCTGCGACAACCTCTCGGCGCTGTGGGACGTGCAGCACACCTTCCGCGACGCGGGCGAAGCGCCGGAAAAGACCGTCCGGAACCTCGGCGCGCATATCAAGCACGTACACCTGAAAGACTCGGCGGTAAACGAAGATGGGAAGATGGAATACCGCCTCGTCTGCGAGGGCACGCTGCCGATCGGCGATATGATGCGCGCGCTCTACTCCCTAAACTACGACGGCTTCATATCGATGGAATGGAACCCCGAGTGGATGCCGGAGATCGAAGAGCTCGAGCTAATCTCTCTGCACTTCGTAAACACGATGAACCGCTTCGACAACCCGGCGCGCATGGTCAAGAAGCACAGGCTCTACGAGAACAGGCGCGGTACCGGGCTCTTCCCCTGGCAGAAAGACAGGCTGATAGAAAAGACCTTCGGGCAGCTGCTCGACCGCATCGTCGAGGAATTCCCCGACCAGTACGCCTTCAAATACACGACGCTGAACTACACGCGAACCTATTCTGAATTTCGCGACGACGTCGACGAATTCGCGCGCGCGCTGATTTCGCTCGGCGTCAAGGCCGGCAGCCACATCGCGATATGGGCGACGAATCTGCCGCAGTGGTACATAACCTTCTGGGCGGCTGCGAAGATCGGCGCCGTGCTCGTCACGGTGAACACCGCCTATAAGATTCACGAGGCGGAATATCTGCTGCGCCAGTCCGACGCTCATACGCTCGTAACGATCGAGGGCTACCGAGATTCAAAGTACGACGAAATAATAAAGGAGCTCTGCCCCGAACTCGGATACACCGAGCCTGGCAGGCCGCTCGCCTGCCGCCGCCTGCCTTTCCTGCGCAACGTGATAACCGTCGGCTTCAGTATGAAGGGCTGCCTGACGTGGGAGGAGGCCGTGGCACGCGCGCATCTGACGCCGGCGGAGGAGGTCGCCCGCCTGGCTGCCGCCGTCGATGTCCACGACGTCTGCAACATGCAGTACACCAGCGGCACCACGGGCTTCCCGAAGGGCGTCATGCTGACACACTACAACGTCGTCAACAATGGCAAATGCATCGGCGACAGGATGGACCTTTCGACGGCCGACAGAATGATGATACAGGTCCCTATGTTCCACTGCTTCGGCATGGTGCTGGCGATGACCGCCGCGATGACTCACGCAGCGACTCTCTCGCCGCTGCCCTACTTCTCGACGAAGGCCTCGCTCGCCTGCATAAACCAGGAGAGGATAACCTGCTTCCACGGCGTGCCGACGATGTTCATAGCGATGATGGAG
The DNA here is from genome assembly GCF_000712295.1 of Synergistes jonesii. Taxonomy (NCBI): domain Bacteria; kingdom Thermotogati; phylum Synergistota; class Synergistia; order Synergistales; family Synergistaceae; genus Synergistes; species Synergistes jonesii. The sequence continues at coordinate 46,639 of NZ_JMKI01000021.1, forward strand.
CACGAAGACTTCCAGAAGACGGACTTCTCGTACATGCGCACCGGCATCATGGCGGGAAGCCCCTGCCCGATATCGAAGATGCGCGACGTCGTCGAAAAAATGAATATGAAGGAAATAGTCATAGTCTACGGGCAGACGGAGGCTTCGCCGGGCTGCACGATGAGCGACACCGGAGACTCGCTCGAAGTGCGCGTCGAAACGGTCGGACACGCGCTGCCGGAGGTCGAGTGCCGCATAATCCACCCGGAAAGCGGCGAAGAGCTGCCGGACGAGACGCCCGGGGAATTCGTCGCACGCGGCTACAACATAATGAAAGGCTACTACAAAATGCCCGAGGCTACCGCCGCCGCAATAGACGCCGACGGCTGGCTGCACACCGGCGACATAGCCTGCCGCACCGCGGAAGGAAACTACAAAATCACCGGGCGCCTTAAGGATATGATAATACGCGGCGGAGAAAACATTTATCCGAAGGAGCTCGAAGAATTCCTCTACACCCATCCCAAGGTGAAGGACGTGCAGGTGATAGGCGTCCCCGACGAGGGGTTGGGCGAGGAGATAATGGCCTGCGTAGTTCTGAAGGAGGGCGAAAGCGCGACGGAGGATGAGTTGAAAAAATACTGCCTCTCGAATATGGCGCGCCACAAATGCCCTCGTTACTTCGACTTCGTCGAAGAATTTCCGATGAACGCGGCGGGAAAGATCCTGAAATACAAGATGCGCGAAGAGGCGGTAAAGAAGCTCGGCCTGCAGGAGGCGGCTTCGATAAAGACCGCTTAGCCGGCGAAGGCGAAAATCCCGCCGCGCTGCGCGTGTGATTCGACAAAGACAGATAAAAAAACGGAATATTCTTTGAAATATCCGAAAAGGAGAAGCTTTCAATGAAAGATAAAAAACTCGTGATAATGGACGGCAACGAAGCCGCGGCCTACATCGCCTACGCGCTCACCGAAGTGGCGGCGATCTATCCGATAACCCCGTCGTCGCCGATGGCGGAAAAAACGGACGCCTGGGCGGCCGAGGGCAAAAAGAATATTTTCGGGCAGAGCGTATCGCTCATCGAGATGCAGTCGGAGGCCGGCGCCGCGGCGGCGGTCCACGGCGCGCTCGAAACGGGCGCTTTAGCCGCTTCCTTCACGTCGTCGCAGGGGCTCATGCTGATGATTCCGGTGTTCCACAGGCTCTCGGGGCAGCGCCAGCCGGCGGTGCTGCACGTCGCGGCGCGCACTGTCGGCACGCACGCTTTCTCGATCTTCGGCGACCATTCGGACGTGATGAACTGCCGTCAGTGCGGCCTCGCGATGCTCTCGACGGGGAGCGTGCAGGAGGTGATGGACCTGGCGGGAGTAGCGCATCTTGCGGCGATAAAGGCGCGCATCCCCTTCATGCATTTCTTCGACGGCTTCCGCACGTCGCACGAGATAGACAAAATAGAAGAGCTTCCCTACGAACTTCTCGACAAGCTGCTCGACAGAAAGGCGCTCGCGGACTTCCGCGCCGCGTCGCTGAACCCCGAGCATCCGACGATGCGCAGCACGGTGCAGAACCCCGACATCTACTTCCAGGTGCGCGAGGCTAACAACGGCTTCTACGACGCGCTGCCGGAGATAGTGGAAGACTATATGGACAGGATAAGCGAAGCTACAGGGCGCGAATATCATCTCTTCAACTACTACGGCGCGCCGGACGCCGAAGAGGTCGTCGTCGCGATGGGCTCCGTCAGCGGCGCGGCGATGGAGGCCGTAGACTGGCTCAACGCCCGCGGCAGAAAGACCGGCTACATACAGGTACACCTCTTCCGCCCATTCTCGCTGAAGCATCTGGCCGCCGCGCTGCCGGCGAACGTGAAAAGAATCGCCGTGCTCGACCGCACGAAGGAAATGGGCTCGAACGGCGGGCCGCTCTATCAGGACGTGTGCACCGCGGCTGTCGAGCTCGGCCTGCGTGACAAAACGATCGTCGGCGGGCGCTACGGCCTTTCGTCGAAGGACACCGACACGACCCAGCTCATCGCCGTATTCGACAACCTCGCGCTCAGCGAACCGAAAAACAACTTCACGATAGGCATCAACGACGACGTCACTCACCTTTCGCTGCCGCTCGGCGAAGCCGTCTATCCCGACGGCGAAAGGCAGATGTGCTTCAAATTCTGGGGGCTCGGCGGAGACGGCACCGTCGGCGCGAACAAAAACACCGTAGACATAATCGCGGGACACACGGACAAATACGGGCAGGCATACTTCGAATACGACGCGAAAAAATCCTTCGGCGTCACCATCTCGCATCTGCGCTTCTCCGACGAGCCCATCCGCTCCTCCTACCTCGTGAAGCGCGCCGATTTCATCGCGGCGCACAACCACACCTACGTCGAAAACTACGACATAGTCGGCGAGCTTAAGGAGGGGGGCACCATCCTCCTCAACTGCCCGTGGGAGGCCGGCGAGCTCGAGGAAAAGATTCCCGCCGACATCCGCCGCAAGCTGGCGCGGAAGAAAGCCAACCTCTACGTGATAAACGCGACGAAGATAGCCGAAAAGCACAAGCTGGGAAGCCACGTCAACATCCCGCTGCAGTCGGCCTTCTTCCACCTAACAAAGATAATCCCGCTCGAAGATGCGAAAAAATATATGGCCGACGCGGTGCGCAAGACATTTTTCGCGAAGGGTGACGAGGTCGTGGACAACAACATCGCGGCGATCGAGGACGGCGGCGCGATGCTCGTAAAGGTCGAGATACCGCAGAGCTGGCTCGACGCGAAGGACGAGCCGAAGAAAAAAATCCGCGGCGGCGCGCCGGCGATCGTCGAAAAGCTGCTCGCCCCGATCAACAGGCAGCAGGGAGATTCCCTTCCGGTCAGCGCCTTCAAGGGCTACGAGGACGGCACGGTCGAGCTCGGGCTGACGGCGTTCGAAAAGCGCGCGATAGCGGTAAACGTGCCGCAGTGGGACCCTTCGCGCTGCATACAGTGCAACCGCTGCTCCTACGTCTGCCCGCACGCGGTTATACGCCCCTTCCTGCTGACCGGAGAGGAAAAGAAAAACGCGCCGGAGGGCTTTCTGACGATGTCGGCGATCGGTATGAAGGGCCTTTACTTCTCAATGCAGATAAGCCGCGACGACTGCACCGGCTGCGGGAGCTGCGTCGCCGTCTGCCCGGCGAAGGAAAAGGCCATAACGATGATCCCCATAGAAGAATCAAAATCTCTGCCGGAGCAGTGGGAGTACGCGCTCGCGCTGCGCGACAAGGAGGGCGTAGATCAGTGGAGCGTCAAGGGGAGCCAGTTCAAAACGCCGCTGCTCGAATTCTCCGCGGCCTGCGCCGGCTGCGGCGAAACGCCCTACGCCAAGCTGATGACGCAGCTCTTCGGCGACCGCGTCTACTGGGCCAACGCGACGGGCTGCTCGCAGGCATGGGGGGGCGCGATGCCCGGCATCCCCTACGCCAAAAACAAAGAGGGCAGGGGGCCGGCCTGGTCCAATTCGCTCTTTGAAAACAACGCCGAGTTCAGCCTCGGGATGTTCCTTTCGGTTAAACAACAGCGCGAAGCGCAGAAGCTGCGCGCGCTGGAACTTCTAAAATCAGAAATCCCAGCGCGGCTCAAAGGGGCGCTCGAAGAATGGCTCGCCGCCTTCGACGACTTCTCCGCTTCGGCGGCCGCGGCGAAGGAGCTGACCGCCGCGCTCGCAGCCGCGCCACAGGATGAAAAGGTCCGCGAGATGCTCGCGAACCGCGACCAGCTCTCCAAAAAGACCTTCTGGATGTACGGCGGCGACGGCTGGGCCTACGACATCGGCTTCGGCGGGCTCGACCACGTGCTGGCGATGGGCGAAAACGTCAACGCGCTGATCGTCGACACGGAGGTATATTCCAACACCGGCGGGCAGTCGTCTAAATCGACGCCTATCGGCGCGGTCGCGCAGTTCTGCATCAGCGGCAAAAAGGTCGGCAAAAAAGATCTCGGCGCGATGCTCATGACCTACGGCAACATCTACGTGGCGCAGGTCGCGATGGGCGCCGATATGAACCAGCTCGTAACGGCGCTGCGCGAAGCCGAGGAATACGACGGCCCCTCAGTCGTCATAGCCTACGCGCCCTGCCTCTCGCACGGCATAAAGCGCGGCATGGGCTGCGCGCAGGAGGAGATGAAGCGCGCGGTCGCCGCCGGCTACTGGCTGCTCTACCGCTACGACCCGCGCAAGGAAAAGCCCCTAACCGTCGACTCAAAGGCGCCTACGATGGACTATGAGGAATTCTTGGAAGGGGAGGTCCGCTATTCGGCGCTCAAACGCACCTTCCCGGAAAACGCGAGGAAGTATTTCAAACGGGGCAGCGAAGAGGCCAAAGCAAAATACGCAAAATATAAGCGCATGGAAGAGAATCAATAAGAGCAATAAAGTAAATCATAATCGCAGGCAGAGCCGCGGACACGGCGCCGCCTGCTTTTGCCCGGCCGGTTCGTCAGTAATAGGTATCCATTTCTTTCCAGATATCCTCCAGCTCTTCCAAACGGTGGAGCGTTTTGGGGCCGAGATGTTCAGCTACCTCTATAAGAAGAGCGTTTATCAGCCCGATTGGGATCAATAAAGAATCTATATGCGCTATGTGTGAACACGGCGCGGTAACATAAATGTCAGCTTCTTTCAGCAGCGGACTACGCATAGAATCTGTGATCGCAGCTGTTTTGAAGCCGCTGCTTTTAGCAAAGGCAAGGCATTCCACAGTCTGTCTTGTATAACGCGGAAAGCTTATACCGATAATCAAACTGCTCTTAGGGGCCGCTGTAATATAATTGCCGAAATTATCGTACGAGGGAATGAAAATCTTAGGGAAAAACCACGAAAGATAATATTCCATATAAAACACAAGACAGCGCGCGCTTCTTAGTCCGATCAAATAGACGGCGTCCGCTTCGCATATCTCCGCAGCCATCCTTTTGATTGCCACATCATTGCCGTTGTCGACGGACAAAGCGTTTTTTGTAAGTTCAAGGTCGCGGGCGATTATGTTGGCGACATAGCCGCCTTTGTAAGGTATCAGCTTATGATGCTGCAGTCGTTCCATCGTTGTCAACTGCTCCTGGGCTTCCAGCTGCAGCGATTTAATGAAATCGGGAAAATTCGCGTATCCGAGCGTGGTCGCCAGACGGATCGCTGAGGCTTCGCTGGAGCCGGAGTTATGCCCAAGCTCCGCCGCAGTCATGAAGATAGATTTCTCTTTGTTCATCAACATATAGGAGGCCACATTTTTCTGCGCCGAGGGTAGATTGTCCAGATTTTCGTTAATTTTCTGCCAACTCAATTAATTCACCTGCCACAAGGAATCATTTTGTAATTTTACACATATTTCCATTATTATGCCATGTTTAAAATTCCCATATATCAATCTTCTGAAAAAATGGCGTTGCAGGTGTATACAGTGAATAGTCGGCTAAAATGCACTTGACAAAATTGACAAATGCGTTTATATATTTGCTGAAGGATTTCCTTCATAACACTGCAACAATATATTGAATTTATGAAGTATATCCTTCAATAATCATAAAAGAGGGGGATAATCATATGCATCAATATTTGTTTCCGCGCAGTTTTAAAACCAACTATTTAGAAGCCGACTACGGCGACGGGCTTTACATCTACGACAAAGCCGGCAAGAAATATTTGGACGGCTGTAGCGGAGCTCTCATATCAAACCTTGGACATCGCAATAAGGACATAATTGCCGCGGTGGAAAAACAATTCGCTAAGCTGGAATTCGCACATCCTTCGCGCTGGCGCACCGATATCGCCGAGGAAGCGGCGGCAGCGGTGGCCGAGACCGCTCCCGGCGACCTTGACAACGTCTGGTTTGTCAGCGGCGGCAGCGAAGCCGTTGAAACAGCCTTAAAACTGGCGCGGCAATATTATGTTGAACGTGACGGCGAAGGCAGCGGTAAGCATGTCACTATAGGCCGGTGGAACTCCTATCATGGCAGCACTATCGGTACTATGGCCGTAGCCGGTTCGATGGCGCGCCGAAGAATGTTTTTACCGTTGTTTAAAGAATCCCCCAAGATCCCCTCCACCTATTGCTACCGCTGCCATTTCTGTAAGCGGTATCCGCAATGCGGATTGCTCTGTGCCCACGCCCTTGAAGAAATGATCCAAATAATCGGGCCGCAGTACATATCCTCGTTCATTGCGGAACCGATCGTCGGCTCCACGGCGGGAGCCGTCGTTCCTCCTGACGAATATTGGCCTATGCTTCGCGAAATTTGCGACAGGTATGACATCCTTCTCATAGCGGATGAAGTGATGACCGGTTGTGGTCGTACCGGCAAGAATTTCTGTGTGGACCATTGGAACGTCGTACCGGATATAATCGCCACCGCTAAAGGCATGGCCGCCGGCTACATGCCAACTGGCGGTATCATCGCCAGGAACCATCTAATAGAGGCGATCAAAAACGGCAGCGGAGCTTTCATGCACGGGCACACCTATAACGGCAACCCAATGAGCGCTGCCGCCGTAGCCGCCGTATTTAGATATATGAAGGAGCATAAAGTCGTGGAGAATGCCGCGAAGATGGGAGAGCTGCTGGGAGCAGGACTGAAAAAGATCGGCGAAGGGAGCGCCATTATCGGCGAGGTCCGCGGTAAGGGGCTGATGTGGGGATTTGAGGTGGTAAAAGACAAAGCTTCGAAGGAACCTTTCGAGAAAAAACTCGCCGCCGCGAACGTCGTGACCAGGGCCTGTATTGAAGAGGGACTTATCATCTATCCCAGCAGCGGACAGATAACCGGAACCGGCGGAGACAACTTTATGATAGGACCACCGCTGGTAATCACCGAACCCCAGGTGAAAGAGCTATTAGAAAAACTGAAAGCCGGCATCGAAAAAGCGGAAAACGCTATCGCTAAGTAAGTACCGTGACCATATCTCTTTAAAGACACGCAGGTAATTTTTAATCCAGAAAGGGGATTACAGCATGAAGAGTAGCAGAATTCTAATAAGCATAGTTATTTCAGCGCTATTTGCTTCGGCGGCGTTTGCTACGACATTTGTGACGATCGGCTCCGGCGGGGTCGGAGGTACCTATTATCCGCTGGGCGGGGTGATGGCCGAGCTGCTCACGAAAGGAAACGTCGATATCAAGGCGACGTCGCGCTCGACGGCGGCATCAAAGGAGAACTGCCGTCTGGTAGCATCCAACAAAGCCCAGATAGGGATGACGATGGGGTCGACGCTCTATCAGGCATACACGGGGACAGAGGCATTCAAAGACGACGGCAAGCTGCCGCTTTTGACGCTGATGCATATGTATGCCGCGCCGCAGCACCTGGTAACGACGACCAGAACGGGGATCAAGAAATTTGAGGACATTAAAGGAAAAAGGGTCTCGCTCGGCGCACAGGGCGGGGGGGATCAGCTTCTCTCCCTGATGATACTCGAAGCGGCGGGAATGGACCCTGACAAGGACCTTCGCAAACAGCAGCTTTCGCAGCCGGAAGCGGTAACTGCGCTTAAAGACGGGAATATCGACGCCGTCTTCTTCAACTTCGCGGTCCCCGGCTCCGCGGTCATGGAGATCGCGGCCGTCCGCGACGTGGTGCTCATACCCCTCCCCGATGACGTGATCGCGAAGGTCACGAAGAAGCACCCGTTCCTCATGCCCTATACGATAACCAAAGGCTCATATTCAAAGCAAGATCTGGATGTCAAGACAATCGCCGACGGTAATTTCCTCGTCGTGAACGAGAGGCTGCCGGAGAAGGCGGCATATGATATGGTGAAGATATTCATCGAGAAAAAAGAGGATATCATGAAGGTGACACCGCAGGCAGTAGATTTTACTCCGCAAAAGTCTGGAGTCGGCATCATCCCGTTCCACAAGGGAGCGGCCAAATACTTCAAGGAAAAGGGCGTAAGCGTAGAAACGAAATAATCATCAGCAGATGGGGCATAGGGATGTCAATATCTTCCCATGTCCCATCTAATAAAGCTGAAATCATGCAAAGCTCTTGAAAAACATTGGTATCGCCGGATTTATCTTATTTACAGCCGACACTGATTTAGGAGGTTTGATTTATGACTGACGACTCAGGCAAAAAAAGCACTCCTCGCACAGAGACCGAAAGAGTCATCGTCTTTGACCCGGAAGAGAGCAAAAAAAGGATGCTGTCCGGATACCAGTACTATTTGGTTGCCGGGATTGCAATAATCGCTTCCATATTCCACCTTTATACGGCGGCTTTCGGACTTTTCGACGCAATGACACAGCGATCGTGGCACTGGATGTTCATGGGTTCACTCCTGTTCCTATGCTATCCAATGTCGCAGAAACGCGGCTCAAAGACTAGAATAGAGTGGCTTGACTGGATACTGGCAGGCGCGCTCGTCATCGGATGCGCCAACATTCTCTACAATTACGAGGCAATAGCTCTGCGCGAAGGGGCGGCGATACCCTCAGATATCTATATAGGCATAATAATGGTTTTCCTTGTCATTGAAGGCACACGTCGCTCGATGGGATGGCCGCTGCCTATAATGGCCATCGTCGCTATACTCTATGGCATATTTGGTCCTTATATGCCGGGCATTCTGGCACACGGGGGATTCAATCTAGATGAATTGGCGCCGTTTCTTTATCTGAGGACGGACGGTATTTTCGGTGTTCCTCTCGGAGTATCCGCCTCATTCATATTCCTGTTTATTCTCTTTGGAGCGTTCCTCAGCTCGTCAGGAGCCGGGCAGTTCTTTATAGACCTTGCCGTCGCGGTCGCCGGAAGGAGTCAAGGGGGGCCCGGTAAAGCCGCCGTTGTCGCAAGCGGCCTGATGGGCACCGTATCTGGGAGCTCATGCGGAAACGCCGTCACCACCGGTGCATTTACCATCCCTCTTATGAAACAGGCAGGATATAAATCTGAATTCGCCGGGGCCATCGTCGCCTGTGCATCAACGGGAGGACAGGTAATGCCCCCGGTCATGGGGGCGGCGGCCTTCGTCATGGCGCAATTCCTCGGCGTATCGTATTGGGAGATCGTCGTCGCAGCGGCGATACCGGCAACCCTTTACTTCATTTCCATAATGGCAATGGTCCATTTCCGGGCTGGGAAAAAACGTATGGCACGTCTCGATAAAGACAACTTACCCAAGGTGAGCACCGTCCTGCGTAAAGGCGCGCATCTGCTGCTGCCGATAGTGGCGCTGATAGTATTTCTCGCGACAGGCTATTCACCGACTATGGCCGTCTTCTGGTCGATCATCGCGATAATAGTTTTCTCGTGGCTCGGAGATAAGGAGCACCGCATGACTCCCAAGAAGATCGTCGCGGCGCTGATCTCCGGCGGTACGGGAGCAATAGAGGTGGCGGCCGCCTGCGCCTGCTCCGGCATCGTCATCGGGGTCATCGCCATAACAGGAGTGGGTCTGGCATTCTCTTCGTTTGTTCTCAGTCTTTCATACGGGATCCTTCCGCTTGCGCTCATTTTGACGATGATAGGCTCGATCATACTGGGAATGGGGGTCCCTACAACGGCACAGTATATCATCACCTCGACCTTGGCTGCCCCGGCGCTCGCACAGATGGGGGTCCCGATGATGTCGGCGCATCTTTTCTGTCTATACTTCGGAGTATTGGCAGACGTCACGCCGCCTGTGGCGCTGGCCACCTACGCGGCTTCCGGCATTGCCAAATCCAACCCCATCAAGACCGGATTCACGGCGCTCATCACAGCAGCCGCCGGCTTCCTGGTCCCTTTCATGTTCGTCTATAATCCCTATCTGCTCTTACAGGGAGACGCGCCGCATGTACTGATCGGCTGCGTTACGGCGCTGATCGGCATTCTGGGGCTGTCGGCCGGGGTACAGGGATATCTGGTCAACGACCTCAATATCGTCGAGCGGCTATTTCTGTTCTGCGTTCCATTTCTGATAATATATCCGACCCTGATGAGCAATCTGATCGGCGTCGCGATAATCGCGGCAATCTATACGACGCAGCGGATCAATCTTAAGAAAAAGGACCTTGCAAGAAAAGGAGGAATCTCGTAATGCCTAAAAAAATCATTAAGCCTGTGCTCTCCGCACAGGAGGCCGTGAAATGTGTAAAGAGAGGAGACTCCGTTATGGTCGGCGGCTTCAACTATGGCGGTATCCCCTACACGCTTACGGACGCACTTTACGACCAAGGGACGGATCAACTGACGCTGATATCCAACGATACAATCTACGAATTCTGCGGACAGGGAAAACTTGTGGCCGGCGGGCGCTGCAAAAAGGTGATCGCATCCCATGTGGGGCTCAACAAGACGACAGGACGCCTCTTCCACGAGGGAAAGATGGAGCTTGAGCTCTTCCCCCAGGGGACTTATGTCGAGAAGATCAGAGCAGGCGGAGCAGGGCTTGGAGGATTTCTCACTCCTACCGGCGTCGGCACTGTGGTCGAAGATGGGAAAAAGGTGCTTGAGGTAGGCGGGAAAAAATATATTCTCGAGCTGCCGCTCACGGCCGACGTTGCCTTAATAAGAGCTTTCCGAGCCGATCGTATGGGGAACCTTACTTATACTGGGACGAACAAGAACTTCAATCCAACGATGGCAACTGCGGCAAAGATCGTGATCGCCGAAGTGGATGAAGTTGTGAATGTCGGTGAACTGGATCCCAACAATATAGCGACACAAGGCATCCTTGTGGACATGCTGGTACTGAAAGGAGATTCTGTCTATGCTTCCAGAACTTGATGAAAAGCTTGTCAGAGAGCGCATAGCAAAGAGAATAGCTATGGAATTCGAGGAGGGAGAGGTGGTCAACCTCGGCATCGGGATCCCAACTCTTGTAGCTGATTATATTCCGGAGGGAAAGCACATAATATTTCAAGCTGAAAACGGAGCCATCGGAATCGGACCGCCGCCGGCCGTTCCGAATTACAAATGTATCGGGGCCGGGGGGCGCTTTATCAGCCTGCTGCCAGGAGGGAGCTTCTTCTCAAGCGATATCAGCTTTGGACTTATCAGGGGAGGGCATGTCGATGCCACCGTACTGGGGACGCTGGAAGTAGACCAGAGGGGCGACCTCGCGAACTGGTGGATTCCCGGCAAAAGCGTGCCGGGAATGGGAGGGGCGATGGATCTTGTCGTCGGAGCCCGGCGGGTCTATGTGGCGATGACCCACGTCACAAAGAAAGGCGCTCCTAAAATATTAAAAAAATGCACATTGCCGCTGACGGCGGTAGGCGTTGTGGACATGATTGTTACGGAATTCGCCGTCTTTACGATAAAGGACGGAAAGGTAACACTGATAGAGATAGCTCCTGAGGTTACGCCGGAACAGATAAGGGAGAATACGGAAGCTGACTATGAGGTAGCGGAAGAACTTGGCGTTTATCGGGGATTGGAGGTCGTATAAATGGAAAAGGCTGTGATTTTAAGCGCATGCCGTACGGCTGGAGGGAAATTCGGAGGACAGTTCAAAAACTTTTCCGCTACGGATCTGGGAGCGGCCGCGCTCAAGGAAGCCGTTCTTCGCTCCAGCGCGCCGCTTGAATCGGTGGAAGAGGTCATTCTGGGCAACGGTTGGCAGGCCGGAGTGGGAGCCAATCCGGCGCGTAACGCAATGTATAAGGCCGGGATCCCCGTAAATGTTCCCGCCTTTACCGTCAATATTCGCTGCGGTTCGGGGCTGCGCACCGTAATGCTGGCCGCCGACAGGATACGCCTCGGCGACGCGAAGGCGATTCTTGCCGGCGGCATGGAGAGCGCCACCAACACCCCCTACCTCCTGCCAAACGCCCGCTGGGGGTTCCGAATGGGTAAACAGGAGGCGCTTGACGCATTGCACGCCGACGGTTTTCAGTGCCCGCTGGCAGGCGCGCTCATGGGAGAGATAACAGAGGATTACGTTATACCAGAGTTTTCCATTACGCGCGAAGAGCAGGACGAATTTTCATATTACAGCCATAAAAAGGCGGCGGCGGCCATAGAGCAGAGATTGTTTAAAGATGAAATTGTACCTGTTATCCTGAAGGATAAGAAAAAAGGCGAATTGACCCTGGATACGGACGAAATACCGCGCAGGGACATTTCGCTGGAGGCTTTGGCTAAATTGCCGACAATATTTAAAAAGGATGGAGGTACGATAACGGCTGGTTCAAGCTCAGCACTTTGCGACGCCGGAAGCGCGGTGTTCGTCGCCGGAGCCGGATGGGCAAAGGCGAACGGCCTCAAACCGATGGCCGAAATAATGAGCTACGCCGTGACGGCGACAGACCCGCAGCATTTCCCGATCGCTCCCGTGGATGCGATGCAAAAGGCGCTTGACAGGGCCGGAATGAGCATAAAAGAGATGGAGCTGATCGAACTCAACGAAGCTTTCGCGGCCCAGGTGATAGCCTGTCATCGCAAAATACCATTTGAGATGGAGCGGCTCAACATACACGGAGGAGCCATTTCGCTGGGACATCCCATCGGGGCCAGCGGTGCGAAGATATTGACGACGCTGATATACAGCCTCATTCATCAGGACAAAGAAGTAGGCATGGCCAGCGCCTGTATCGGCGGCGGGCAAGCTGTGGCGATGGTAGTCAGGAGAATAAAATGAGCCAATAGAAGAAATAACTAACTACTCTCTCCGGCGGCTCCTTCCTCTATAAAGGCAGGAGGGAGCCATAAACGTTATTTTCCTTGCCGCCAACCTGCCTCTAAGTCAGCCGGCGCTACCGAAAGCAAGAAAGATGACACTGTACGTAACATGGAATACCAAAGTGACTTAAGGTTATACGTGACGGAGGTTTGTCGCAGACGCCTCTTAGCTTCCCTGTTTTTAGCAATTTTTGCCACAGCCCGGCCGGAACGAGGACGGCTTTTCGCAGCTGCTAATCCCTCTGTCACGGTGTAAGGTCTATAAGGCAACCTTCGGCGCCGATTCGCGGCCCCGTAGGCATCCACTGCTCCTTTGGTGGAGAAGGCGGCTCTCCATCGCCCCAAGCCGAAGAGTGCCCTACGCAATGGTTTAGAATCTTTATTATCCTTTTCTCGTGCAGATGGGCAATATAACCACGCCGGTAGGCTCTAATATTTTCCTGGTGACGAGGCTTGTTGACAGGAGCATAGGCTTCATCTCAACTCAATGCCGGTGCTGCCATTTATGTGATAATCATGCTGTTTTCTTTCCTGCTGGCAATATTTCCTAATTTAATGGTGAAGCGAGGAAAAGCCCGGCGTACGCCAATTTTTTAGCGAACGGGGCCGTTGTGGTTTTGCGGCATCCCGTTCGGTTTTTGGTCTATTGCTCCGTCATGAGTACGGTTTTTACATCAATCGGCGCCGCGGCTGATGCTAACTCAAGTATAATATGATATGCTAACCTATATAGCACGACGGGACGCGTGCGTCAGGGGGATGATATTTTTTGAGTTCCGACATAGCCGGCAGTATTATCCTGCTCGCGGTGCTTATGGTGTTTTCGATGTATTTTTCGATGACGGAGACATCCATCACGGCGGCAGGCAAAGGAAAGCTTCTGGCGATGGCCGACGACTACCCGCAGAGCAGGAACGGCTTCCTGTGGCTCGCGGACAACATCGCCAAAGCGATAAACGTTACCCTCATCGGAAACAACCTTGTAAACATCGGCGCTTCCGCCGCGGCGACCTCCGTCGCGATATCCCTGTTCGGCGCCGCGGGGCCGTTCTTTGCCGTCGCGGTGATGACGGTGCTGATCGTCATCTTCTGCGAAATCCTTCCCAAAAACATCGCGATCGCCAAGAGGGAGGGCGTGCTGCTCATCTGCCTGCCCTTTCTGCGCGCGCTCAACTTCCTGCTCACTCCCGTTACCTTCCTGCTTCAGACGATTTTGAAGGCCATAGGCAAGGTAGTCGGGATGGACCTCATATCCTACAGCTCCCTCATTTCGCGCGAGGAGATAGACCACATCGTCAGAGAGAGCGGCGCGACAGGCGGCCTCGAGGAGGGCGAGCGCAAGATGATTCACGGCGTCATCGCCTTCGAAGACACGCGCGTCTCCGAAGTAATGGCGCCGCGTACGGACATGTTCGCGATAGAAGAGGGCGACGGGACGGAGGAAGCGGTGAAGATATTCCTCGAAAGCGGGCACTCGCGCATCCCGGTCTACAAAGAGGACCTCGACAACATCACGGGCATCCTCTACGCGAAGGACCTCCTCGCGCCCCTCGCACACGGAGACAGGGACATCACGATAGGAAAGATCATGAGGAAGCCCCTTTACGTCCCTGAGACGATGAAAACGGACGAGGCCCTCGACATCATGAAAAAATCTCGCAAGCACTTGGCGATAGTCGTAGACGAATACGGCGGGACGGCGGGAATCGTCACGCTTGAAGACCTGATCGAAGAGATAGTGGGCGATATCCAGGACGAGTACGACAAGGAGACGCCGGAAATAATAAAGGAGGGCAGGGACGCCTACGTCGTGCAGGGACAGGTGAACCTTGAGGACCTGGCCGAAGCGCTGAATTATCCGTTCGACACGATATTCGAGGACGTGGACACGCTAGCCGGCATGATTCTTGAGATCACCGGCAACTTCCCGTCGAGCGGGCAGGTCGTAAAATACGGCCCGTGGGAGATAAAAGCGCTCAATGTGCAGAACCACCGCATACTCGAAGCAAAGATCAAATACGTCGGGGAAGAGGGAGAAGATGAGGGCGAAAGGCAGCCGGAGGGGCGCTGATCCCTTCCTGCTTCCGACGCCCTTCGCAGGCTTATGAAGAAACTTCTTATAGCCTTCGCCGTGCTCTTGTTCATAGCTTTAGTGATCGTCACAGCCCGCGGGCGCATATCCTTCGGCGGCAAGACGGAAGAGGCCGACGGCGAATACTTTCGCCTGGGCACGATAGTGCGGCTTCGCCTCTTCGGCAAAGATAAAAAATTTCTCGAAGGCGAGCTCGAGCGGGCCGACGCCGAGATCGCGCGCCTTGAGGCGCTCTTTTCGGCGAACGCCGCGGATTCGGAGGTGCGCCGCGCCGGCGGCGAATGGGTCAGGGTCTCCCCCGAGACATACGAGCTCCTGCGGCGCGCGCTGGAAATCGCCGAAGAAACGAACGGAGCTTTCGACCCAGCGATAGGTAGGATAACGGGCCTCTGGAAGATAGGCACGGAAGAGGCGCGCGTGCCGGGCGCGGAGGAAATCCGCGCGGCGCTGCCGCGCTGCGGGTATAGAAATATTTCCCTAAAAGAAGAAGACGGCGCGCGCTTCATAAAGCTCTCAAAGGGCGCACGCATCGACTTAGGCGCTATAGCTAAGGGACGAGCAGCGGACATTTTGGCGAAAAAGCTATGCGAAGACGGCGTAAAGAGCGCGCTTATCGATCTCGGCGGCAACCTTGCGCTGGTCGGCGCAAAGCCGGACGGAAAAGCGTGGCGGCTGGGGATTCAAGACCCGGGCAAAGCCCGCGGCGAATATTTCGGCGTCGTAGAGACGTCGGACGGCTCGGTCGTAACCTCTGGCCCCTACGAAAGATTTTTTGAAAAGGAGGGCGTCCGTTACCACCACATCTTCGATCCGGAGACGGGGTATCCGGCAAAATCAGAATTTTCGTCCGTCACTGTGGCGGACAGAGATTCGACGAAGGCCGACGCGCTCTGCACCGCCTTCTTCGTGATGGGGCACGCGCGCGCGGAAAAATATCTTGAAAAGCACAAAGAGATCGCCGCTATATTCCTGCTGGACGGCGAAAATAGGATATTGATAACGGACGCGGCGCGCGGGCTCTTCACGCCGACCGACAAATCATTCTCCCTCGAGAGCATCGGGAAAGGGAAGAAATGAGGCGCGGAGACAAAATCATGGCCGCCGTCACCGCCGCCGGCTCTATTATGATGATCGCGGGGGCGCTGCTTCAGCAGAGCGGCGGCAAAAGCGCGGAGGGTAGCAAGACGGCCGAGATACTCGTCAACGGCAAAAGGGAGTACGTCGTCCCGCTGAATAGGCCGCGCGAGTTGCTGATAGAGACGCCCGAGGGCTTCAATATAATAAGGATTGACCGCGGCGGCGCGGCGATAATCTCCGCGGACTGTCCGGACGGCGCGTGCATGAGGATGGGACGCATAACGAAAGAAGGAAGCGGCGCGGTCTGCCTGCCGCACCGCGTAGTCGTGCGGATCAAGGGAGCGGGCAGGGGCAAGGTCGACAGCGTGAGCTGGTAGAGCGCGGAGGCTTCGAAGGCGATGAAAGCTTGAACAAAACACGAAGAATCGTTTTGACGGGGCTCTTTACGGCCTGCGCCTTCGCGGTCAACATGGCGGAGAGCGCGCTGCCTATGCCGCTGCCCGGAGCCAAGCTCGGACTCGCTAACGCGGTGGCTCTCTGCGCTCTCGTGCTGCTCGGCACGAAGGAAGCCTTCTGCGTCACCGTGCTGCGCGTCACGCTGGCGTGGCTGGCGAGCGGGAACCTCTTCTCCTTCGCGTGCAGCATCTGCGGCGCCGTGCCGGCTGTCGCGGCGATGGCTCTGCTTTATAAAAAATTCGGCGCGGAATTCTCGCTGCCGTGGATAAGCGTCGCCGGCGCGTGGACCTTCAACGCCGGACAGGTCGCCGTAGTATCATATATAGTAGGAGACGCGAGAATCGCCTTCTACATCCTGCCGCTCTTCGCGGCCGGCACCGCCGCCGGCTGGGCGTCGGGGCTTCTCTCGCGCAGCGTATGCAGAAGAATTGGAGGAGACAAAATTGAAAATTTCCATTGACAAAGATATATTTGAAAACTTTCCCGAAGCTAAGATAGGCTGGCTCCGCGCCGTGATAACGAACGGAAAGGGCTCGCCGCGCGTTGCCGAGATGAAAAAAAATCTTAAAAGGCGTCTGGAGGAGATAGGGCTCTCCGCCGACACGGTCGCGCAGCACCCCGACATCCGCCGCTGGCGCGAGACGTTTTCGAAGATGGGCGTTAAGCCGAGCAAATACCGTTCCTCGATCGAAGCGCTGCTGCGCAGGATATTCAAAGGCGACCTGTGGAGCGTCTCGGACGTCGTCGACTGCTACGACTGCGTATCGGCGCTGAACCTGCTTCCAATGGGGGCACACGACATGTCGAAGCTGCGCGGCGATATGACGCTGCGCTACGCGAAGGAAGGAGAAAAATTTTATCCGCTCGGCGCCGGCGACAGCATCGTCGAATGCGGGGCGAAACAGATCGTCTACGCGGACGGTGAAAAAATCTGCTGCTGGCTCTGGAACTACCGCGACACACGCGACGCTTCGGTCGACGAGGAGACTAAGGAAGCCCTATTCATCGTCGACTGCGCTTTCGAAAACGAATGGCGCAGCGTAGAGGAGGGGCTCGCCGCTCTCGCGTCCGAGCTTACGCAGATCGGCTGCACTGTGAAAAAAAGCGGCGTCGTAAGCGCCGCAGAGCCTGAAATGGAAACGGAATAAATGGCTAACACCGGCTGCTGCGGCGCCGACTGCGGCGCCTGCGAAGCGCGCCGCGCGACAGTTCGCCGCGACGCCGAGGCGCTCGCGAAAATAGCAGCCGCGCAGGAGAGCGAAGGGCACGGCTCATTCATACTCCCATCGCGGCTGCGCTGCAGCGGCTGCCTCGCGCCCGGCGCGAAGAGCGTGAGCTGCCTCGAGTGCGCGATACGCGAATGCGCGCTCGCAAACAAAATCCCGCACTGCGGCTTCTGCCCCGACTTCCCCTGCCGGCTCGGCGACGCCGTCTGGGAAGCCGTGCCGGAGTACAAACACAACATAGAAGTCCTGAAAAGCCGCTGATTGGAATAAAATTATTATACCGACGCGGCGCTCTAAAGGACAAAACCGGGGACCAGTGTCGAGGGGCGACGGGCTTATCCGAGACGCTCTTTTATTTCAGCGGGCGTCGGCGCAATCACTCCCCGCCTTCGGAGGGAGCCTGCGGTTTTTCCGGGCGTCCGCTTACTATGACGAGCGCCGCCGCGCATATAGCTATTGAAAGCAGAGAGCCGGCCGGAGCCGCCAGCCCCATCGGGAAGAGCGTGTCTGGAAAATATTTCGACGCGAGGTAGGCGAGGGGTATGCGCGCGCAGACGATCGAAAGCATGTTGTGCAGGAAGGAAACGCCCGGAAGCCCGCACGCGCAGAAGTAGCCGCTGAAGCAGAAGTGGACCCCGGCAAGGAGGCAGTCCCATACGTAGCCGCGCAGGTACTGCCCGCCGAGCCGCACGACCGCCGCGCTATCGGAGAAGAGCGCGACCGCCGGCTCCGCGAGAAATTGCATTATAATTGCGGCCGCCGCGCCAAACGAGACGTCGATCAAAATGGCGTACCAAAGGGCGAGCCGCGCGCGTTCGGGCTTGCCGGCGCCGAAATTCTGCGACGAAACGACCGAGACTGTCGAGAGCATCGACGACGGCACGAGGAAGAGGAGGCAGATCATCTTTTCAACTATGCCGACGGCGGCCGCGTCGTTCAACCCTCGCCTGTTCGCTATCACCGTGATCACTATGAACGCTATCTGTATAAAGCCGTCCTGCAGCGCGACCGGGACGCCGAGCCGCAATATCTTCCGAAGGATTTTTTTCTGCGGCCTGAGCTCCTTCGGCGAAACGTGCAGCCCCGTCTTCATCCTCCTGACGAAGGCGAGCGAAACGATCACGCTCAGCGTCTGCGCCAGCGTCGTGCCGAGAGCCGCGCCGGCCGCGCCGAGGCCGAGCCCCCCGATGAAGAGATAGTCGAAGGCGATATTCGCCGCGCAGGCGACCGCGACGAAGTACATCGGGCTCTTTGAATCGCCGGTCGCGCGAAACACCGAGCTGATGACGTTGTAAGCCGTTATGAAGGGAACGCCGATGAAGCAGATCGTGAGGTACGAGGCGGTGCCCGGCGCGGCGTCGAGCGGCGTCGACATCAGGGAGACGATAGGCTTCACACAGACGAGCAGAAACGCCGTGATAACGAGCGAGAGCGCCATGAACATCGTGACGGTGTTGCCGACCTCGGCCGACGCCCGTCTTTTATCGCCGGCGCCGATCGAGCGCCCTATCATCACCGTAGAACCCATAGCCAACCCTACGATCATCACCGTCAGCATATGCATGACCTGACTTCCGACAGAAACGGCGGTCGTGCTCTCTACGCCGTTGAACTGGCCTATTATAAAGAGGTCCGCCATGCCGTAAAGAGTCTGAAGAAAGTAAGAAAGCAGATAAGGCAGTGAGAAGTATACGATATTTTTGAATACGCCGCCCGTCGTTAGATTCTTTTCCATAGAGATCCCGCGCCCTTCGTTCGATTTATTCTATCGTAAACCCTATAATAATCACAGAGTCAAGGGGTAAAATAAAAAATTCACACGCGGTTGCGCGAGCCCGCCGACTGCGCGCCGCAGAAAGCTTCCCGGCCTCCCTTCGCGCCGGGCCGGGCGAGGAGCGTTTTGGGATTTCCCGCAGCGTAAAAATAATTTTTCTTCTGCTTTTACGCTTTCTTACTGTAACGATTAGTGTTACAATGAAAATAGTAAACTATAATTATTTTGGTTTGGAAGTGATGCTATGAAAAAAACGATATTGCTGACATTCTCGCTGATATTTATGGCCTGCGCGGCGGACTTTATGCTGCGCGCCGCGACTGCGGCGGACGACAACGGAGAAGCCAGGGCAAAGAAGGAGAGAGAGACAATGGTTAACGACCCGACATATGTCAAAAAAGATGGCGAGGCGATCATTTACCTCGCCGGCGGCTGTTTCTGGGGGATGGAGAAATACATGGAGGGCATCCCGGGGGTGCTCGACGCCGTTTCAGGCTACGCCAACGGCAGGACTAAAGAGCGCGTGAGCTACGAGCAGCTCTGCGCCGGCGGCACCGGCTATAAGGAGACGGTGCGCGTCGTCTACGATCCTTCGAAGGTCTCACTTGAGACTCTGCTCTTCGCCTTCTTCAAGGTAGTCGACCCAAGCGTGCGCGACCGTCAGGGAAACGACGTCGGCGCTCAGTATCAGACGGGCGTCTTTTACACGGACGCCGCGGCGGAGGCCGTCGTCAGGCGCGTCGCCGAAATCGAGAGGCGGCGCGCGGCAGGCGGCTTCTATGTGCTTGTCGAGCCGCTGCGGATATTCCACGAGGCGGAGGAATATCATCAAAACTATCTGACGAAGCACCCGAACGGCTACTGCCACATCTCCCGCGAGGAGATGGAGGAGGCGCGGGGGATAAAAATCGACGCAGCCCCCTATCGGAAGCCGGCGGACGACGAATTGAAAAAGAGGCTGACGGAGCGGCAGTACGCGGTCACGCAGAAGAACGGCACCGAGCCGCCTTTCGACAACGAGTATTACGACAACCAAGAGCGCGGCATCTACGTCGACGTCGTCACCGGCGAACCGCTCTTCTCCTCTAAGGACAAATACGGCAGCTCATGCGGCTGGCCGGCCTTTACGAAGGGACTCGACGACGGCGCGCTGGTCTACAAAGAGGACGCCTCCTACGGAATGCGCCGCACCGAGGTACGCAGCCGCGCGGGGGATTCGCACCTCGGACACGTCTTCACCGGCGACCGCGAGTCGCCGAACGGCGTGCGCTACTGCATCAACAGCGCCGCGCTGCGCTTCATCCCCTATGAGGAGATGGACAAAGAGGGATACGGAGAGTTCAAGAAGTACGTGGAATGAGGACTGCGGGCTCCTCCGCCGCGCCATGTTTTGCCTGGGACATTTGCAGCGCGCCTGTATGCCCGCATTAAATAAGAAATCCGTACCAGGCAGACGAACGGCGTGTTATCATATAGCCGAGGGCGCGCGGGAAATAATTTACTGAAAAAGGCGGCCAAATCGCAGCGCTGCCCGGCCGGGAGAATAAATATGGCGGAGGCGGATAATATGCGGAAGATGCCTGCAAGCATTTTCAACGACGTTATAGGGCCGGTGATGCGCGGCCCTTCGAGCTCGCACACGGCGGCCTCGGCGAGGATAGGCGAGATCGTCCGTCAGTCCGTCGCGAACGAGCCGCTGCGTGCATTCTGCGACTTCGACGTCAACGGCTCTATCGCGGCAACGCACGAGGGGCACGGCACCGATATGGGCTTCATATGCGGGCTGCTCGGCAAAAAGCTGACCGAAGAGGGCGTGGACGACTACCGACGGCTCGCCGAAAAGGCCGGAGTCGGCGTGGAGTACCGCGTCTTCGACTACGGCGCCTCTCATCCCAACAATTACAGGATAGAGCTGTGGTGGCGCGGAGGCGAGCATCACAAATGGAACGGCGTATCCTCCGGCGGCGGCATGATAGAAATGCAGGATTTCGACTCCTTCCCCGTCTCGATAGTCGGCGACTTTTACGAAGTGCTGATAAAATTTCCCGATGCGGCGGGCGCGGAGCGAATGAAAAAATTCTGCTGCGGGGCCCTACCGGCGCCGGATTTTTCGCGGGTGGAAGAAAAGGCGGGAGGCGCCCTGCTTTCGCTGAAATTTTCCAAGGAGCCGGACGAAAAAACTTTGAGGGGCGCCGCCGAAAGCTTCGGGCGAACCGATTTCGTAAAAATCGCGCCGGTGCTGCCGACGCTCTCGCGCTCCGGCTGTTCCGTGCCCTTCGCCACGGCGGAAGAAACGCTCAAGTACAACGAAGGGAAAAGCCTGCGCATGTGGGAGCTCGCGGCCGAGTACGAAGCGGCGCGCGGCGGCACTTCGAAGGAAGAAGTATTCGAAACGATGAGCGGCATAGTCGAAGTGATGGAGCGCGCGCTGAAAAACGGAATAGCCGGCACCGAATACGCCGACAGGATACTCGGCCCGCAGGCGCACATGATAGCGGAGGCGGAGAGGCGCGGCGCGCTGCTGCCGTGCGACCTGCTCAACGCGGTGATCGAGTCGATAACGGCGATAATGGAGACTAAAAGTGCGATGGGCGTAATAGTCGCGGCGCCTACCGCCGGCTCTTGCGGCTGTCTACCTGGCACTCTGCTGGGTGCGGCGCACGCGCTCGGCAAATCGGCGGACGAGGCGACCAAGGCGATGCTCGCCGCAGGGCTCGTCGGGCTGTATATCGCCGAAAGCGCGACCTTCGCCGCGGAAATCGCCGGCTGCCAGGTCGAATGCGGAGCCGGCTCCGGCATGGCGGCCGCCGGGCTCGTACAGCTGATGGGCGGCAGCGTCGAACAGTGCATGGACGCGGCGTCAATGGCGCTTCAGAACGTAACGGGGTTGGCCTGCGATTTCATCGCCGGGCGCGTCGAGGTCCCCTGCCTAGGCAAAAACGTCATGGGAGGCGCGAACGCGCTTTCTTGCGCGAACATGGCCCTCGCCGGCTTCGACAGGGTGATACCGCTCGACGAAACGATCGCGGCGCTCTACGACGCCGGGCAAAAGCTGCCGTCGGAGCTCCGCTGCACCTTCGGCGGCCTCGGCAAAACGCCGGCCGCCGCAAAGCTGCTTGAAAAGCTGAAAAATATCAAAAAGTAATGCGTGCGCTGGCGCGCTTTAAAGAAGAACGAAAGGACGGAGCCTCGGGGAGCGCTATCTCAAAGGCCTCTTCCATCCCGCAACCGCGTCGAGGAAGGCTCTGCCGTAGCGCGCGAGCTTCGCGGCTCCCACGCCGGGAACTTCCAGGAACTCCTCCTCGTCCGCGGGCAGCGTTTCGCATATTGCGGCGAGCGTCTTGTCGGTGAAAACGACGTAGGGCGGCACGCCTTCCTCTTTCGCTATAGCGCGGCGGAGCTCGCGCAGCAGTTCGAAGAGATCGTCGTGCGCCGAAAGGGGGCGTGTAGCGCTCTTTTTTATTTTTCCCGCGCTTTCGGCGCGCTCGTCGAACTTGCGCATGAAGAGACGCCCGGGCGAGCGCAGAAAGGGCGCCGTCTCTTCGGTGAAAGAGATGACGGGAAAATCCCCGTCGCCCGCGGAAAGGTAATTCGACGCGATGAGAAAATCTATCATTTCGCGCACGTCGTGCGCGCTCGCGTCTTTGAGTATCCCCCACGTCGAGATTCTTTCGAAGCCGAGCCGCATTATTTCCGCGCGCCGCGAGCCGCGCAGCACGTCGACCAGCATCGAAGCGCCGAACTTTTTCCCTCCTGTGGCCTGCGCCATCCTGTAGACGCAGGAGATTATCTTTTGTGCATCGGTCGTTATCTCGGCCAGCTCGGCGTCGCCGGTGCAGCTGCCGCACGAGCCGCACTTTTCAGGGACGCCGCCTTCTCCGAAATATTTGAGCATGAACGCGCGCAGACAGCCGCCCGTGTGGCAGTAGTCCATCATCGCGCGCAGTTTGCGCCGCGCCGCCTCCCTCGTCTCCCCGGGCGCCCGCTCGATGAACCATCGCGCGGTCGCTACATCACGTGCGCCGTAAAAGAGCGCGCAGTCGGCCGGCAGCCCGTCGCGCCCGGCGCGTCCCGCCTCCTGATAGTAGGCGTCTATATTCTGCGGCATGTTGTAATGGGCGACGTAGCGCACGTTGGATTTGTCTATCCCCATACCGAAAGCGTTCGTTGCGACCATCACGTCGGCCCGGTCGTAGATGAAGGCCTCCTGATTCCGCGCACGCTCGTCATCGGAGAGCCCCGCGTGATAGCGCACAGCGCTTATTCCGCGGGCACGCAGCGCTTCGCAGATAGCCTCGACGTTTTTCCTCGTCGAAGCGTAGACTATGCCCGATGCTCCTTTGAACTGCTTTATGTATCTCAGCAGCGCGGCGTTTTTGTCGCTCGGATGTTCGACGTGAAAAAATAGATTCGCGCGGTCGAAGCCCGTCGTAAGCGTGAAGGGCTCTCGCAGCGCGAGCTGCGCGACTATATCGTCGCGCACCTCCGGCGTCGCGGTAGCGGTGAAGGCGGCGACGGTCGGCCGCTTCGGAAGCGACGCCACGGTCGGCGCTATGCCGAGATAGGATGGGCGGAAGTCGTGCCCCCAGTGCGAGACGCAGTGCGCCTCGTCGACGACGACAAGGCGCACGTCGACGTCGCGCAGGAAATCGCCGAAGCTTCCGGCGTCGAGGCGTTCCGGCGCGATGTAGAGCAGCTTGATCATTTTTCTGCGCGCGTGCGAAAAGGCGGAGGAGAGCTCCTCCCGCTCCAGGGAGCTGTTTATCGACGCAGCTCCTATGCCGTTCTGCAAAAGCGCGTCTACCTGATCTTTCATCAACGAAATAAGCGGTGAGATAACGACGGTGAGCCCGTCGGACATTACAGCGGGGATCTGATAACAGAGGGACTTTCCCGCGCCGGTCGGCATTATGCAAAGCGCGTCGCGGCCGCCGCAGAGGGCCTCGATGATCTCTTTTTGTCCCTTTCTGAAAGAACTGTAGCCGAATACTTTTTTTAATACTTTGAGAGCGCCATCAGCGCCCGTGCTCTCCTTCATAACGCAAGAGTATAGCACAGCGGCGGGAATTTTTCAGTTGACGAGGCGCAGCAGCGGTAAGTCGTTCAGGTTGTCTATGCCGGTCTCGCCCTTATGGACGCGCAGCAGCTTGCGCTCCGCCTCCGTGCCTTCTTCGTTCAGCCCGGAGGCGTAGAAGGTCAGTCCCCCGCCCCTAGCGAGGCAGAGCAGCGTCCCGTTCTCGGCGCTCCTGCGCCATTTTATCTTATCTTTGTTCTTCGGCAGCAGGAAGTTGGAGATGCCGAGCCCTTCTTCGGTCTTATAGGCAGGCGACGCCGTCTCTATCTCGTTGACGCTGTTCGCGATTAATATCAGCCTGATCTCGCGCCGCGGGTCGCCTTTGTTGTAGAGCCATATCTCGACCGGCTGCTCCGCCATCATCGACTTGCCGCCGACGACGCCGAAGCTTTTCTCATCAGGCGGCGCCCCTCCCATAGCTTCCTTGACCTCCTCCTTGCCGGCTCCGAGCTTTATGAGGCCGAGAGACTCGCCGGGCCTGATGACGAATTTTTCCTCGGTCGGCAGCCCGAGCATCGCCTTCGCCGCGGCGGCTCCGTGCAGCGCGCGGGCGTCGCCCGCCCCAGCCCCCTTGGCCGCGGCGTCGAATACCTCCAGCGCGCGGCGGTAATCCTTCAGCGCCAGCAGCTCCCTGGCGTAGGCCAGCACCTTTTCGTTGTCCTTTTTACAGAGCTTCGAAAGCTGCATCAGAGCGTCGCCGGCCGCCTCCGCGTCTTCCGCGCCTCGCGCCGCGTCGGCCGTCATACGCCACAGCTCTTCGTTTTTTTTGTCGCGGCGCACGGCCTCCTGGAACCAGTGCAGCGCCTTGACGTAGTCGCCCTTTTTCATATAGAGCCAGCCGAGGCGCGTCATGGCGCGCGCGTCGTTCTTCGCCGTCTTCAGATGCTCTTCGTAAAACGCTGTCGCCCCATCCGCGTCTCCCATCCCCTCCCTGCAGGCGGCGATGTTGAAGAGCACGTCCCTGCGCTCGGGGCGTATTTTGATTATCTTTTCGTAAAGCTCCTCGGCCTGCGCGTAATTGCCGTCCTTCATCAGCACCTCGGCACGCAGGTTATATTTCTCCGGCATCACGTTCGTCCTGTAATACCAGAGCCCTCCTCCTGCGAAGGCGACTGCCAGCACGACCGCTGCCGCAGTGAAGACGTACCTCGGCACGCGCGGCTTCGGCGGAGCCTTTACGCTCCATTCGCGCTCCTCTTCCGTCATCCCCTTCTGATCTTCGGGAACGACGTCCGGGCATTTAATTTCTTCATCCTTCCTGTCGTTCATCTATTATTCTTGCCTTTCCTGACAGACGTACATAAAAGCGCGCAAAAGCGCTTATATTGCAATTCTAACAGAAATATTTTTTTTTGCTATGGCAAATTTCAGCGAAAGAGTATATTCTTGTTTGAGCGAAAAACATGAGACTTTACGGAGGTCATCTGCTTGCATTTAAACTTTCAGGAAATAACGCTCGACGATGCCGAAAGATACGTCGCCCACTGGAACATGTGTGCTCAGCGCACGTCGGACTACTCTTTTCCGATTTTATGGAGCCTCGGCCCCGACTTCGGCACGAAGCTCGCCTACGACGAAAGCACCGACCTTTACTGGTTCCATCAGGACAAAAATTCTCTGACCGACCTGGCGCCGGTCGGAGAGTGGCAGCGCGGCGACTGGCCGGAGATATTGAACGCGCGCTACGGCCGCGAAATAGAATTCTACCTCGTGCCCGAAAAGCTCGCCCATATATGGCGCATGGAGCTCGAAGGAGTCGCCGACGTCGAAATCATAGACGACCGCGGCACCTGGGAGTACCTTTACGACATTCGCGCCCTCGCTTCGCTCTCCGGCAACAAATATATGAAAAAACGCAACCGCGTCAACCAGTTCAAGAAAAATTACGATTACGCCTTCGAAGCAGTCACCGACGAGATTCTCGCGGAGATAGCCGACTTCCAGTACTCCTGGTGCCAGGTGAACCGCTGCGGCACTACGGCGGGGCTGATGCAGGAAAACCACGGCATACAGAAAATACTTCAGAACTGGCACCGCATACCGAACCTCTGCGGCGGCGTGATCAGGATAAAGGGGGAGATAGCGGCCTACACTATAGGCGAGCTCGCCGGCGACATGCTGATAGTCCACTACGAAAAGGCGAGCCTCGAATACGGCGCGGCCTATCAGGTGATAAACAAAGAGTTTCTCGCGCATATCGTCGAAGAGCACCCGGAGCTGAAGGTCGTCAACCGCGAGGAGGACATGAACGACGCGGGGCTCCGCTCGGCTAAATTGTCCTATCTGCCGACGGGCTTTCTTAAAGAGTGCAGCGTCAAAATAAAGTTTTTATAAAAGTGTGGTAAAATTGCCAAGGCAATAACAAGTTGAAATGGAGGATTCACATGATGAAAATTTTAGCGCTCAGCGCGATGGTGGCCGCGGCGGCAATGCTCCCCTTTGCGGCGCAGCGGGCCGAAGCGGCCGAAGCCGCGCCGAAACGTCAGATCGCGACCTTCGAAACGAACTACGGCACGATCAAGATCGAGCTTTACAACGACCTTGCACCGAAGACGGCAAAGAACTTCGCCGACCTCGCGAAGAAGGGCTTTTACAACGGGCTCACCTTCCACCGCATCATCGATCAGTTTATGATTCAGGGCGGCTGCCCGATCGGCGACGGCACGGGCGGCCCGGGCTACGCGATTCCCGACGAATTCGGCAAGGGGCTGAAGCACGACAGGCCTGGGATTCTTTCGATGGCGAACGCCGGCCCCGACACGGGCGGCTCGCAGTTCTTCATCACGCTCGTCCCGACTCCGTGGCTCGACGGCAAGCACGCGATATTCGGCCGCGTCGCGGACGGCATGAAGGTCGTCGAGACGATAGGCAAGCTCCCGACGGACTCAAGAGACCGGCCGCTTAAGAAAGTAGTCATCGAGAAGGTCACGATAGAATAAAAAATAGAGATCGAGTAGGAGCCCGGCGCGCCGGGCTCCTCTTTTTTGCCGCGGGCGTCCGCCGGGAAGCGGAGCACCGAAGCTTATTTTTACAGCTTTCTTTCGACGAAAACGCCGCTAAAAATCAAGATCATAGATAATTTATCTTAAAAAACAGCTATTCCACCGCTTTTTATGTTAAAATGGCTTAATGAAGATTTGCGTCCCGCTACTTTGCATAAATGGGGGGAAATTAATTTGATGGTGAAGATAGAGTTTGCGGACAGAGCTCCGCTTCTTTGCGAAAAAGGGACCGCGGTGCGCGAACTTTTCACGAACGCCGGCTACCCGCAAATGAAAAATGCCGTCGCCTGCCGCGTCAACCACCTGCAGCGCCCTCTCTCGTGGAAGCTCGTTATGGATTCTTTCGTCGAGCCAGTAACGACCGACAGCATCGAGGGCATAGAGGTCTACACGCGCACCGTCGCCTTCATGCTTACGGCCGCCGCGACGCGCATAAAGGGAATCCGCCTGCATCTGACACAGTCGATCTCCTACTCCTACTACTACGAATCGCCGGAGGGCGAGATCACTCAGAAGGACTGCCTCGAAATAGAGGCCGAGATGCGCCGCATGGTAAAGGACTGCGAGCCGATAACGCGCGAAGTCTTCTCCGCCGACGAGGCGCGCGCGATAATGCTGAAACAGCGCTACGCCGACAAGGAGCGCCTCATATTCTACACGGGGGAGGACCCCGTAATACTCTACAAATGCTGCGGCGTCTACGACTTTTTCGGAGGTACTCTCGCCGACAACGCCGGCATCACGCCTACATTCGAGCTCCGCAGCTATAGGGGCGGGATATTCATATCGGGGCCTACGCTCGCCGACCCGTCGCACACTATGGCCTTCATAGAATCGCCGCGCCTCTTCAGCCTCATCGACAGCCACACCGACTGGCTGCAGAAGATGCGCATAAGCACAGTCGCCGAGATACACAAACACGTCGTCGACGGACATTCGCGCGACCTGATAATGAGCTGCGAGGCCCTGCACACAAAGCTGCTGACGAACATCGCGGCGCAAATAGAGGCGCGCCCCGACGTCAGGCTCCTCTGCCTCGCCGGGCCGTCGAGCTCCGGCAAGACTACGTCCTCGCGCCGCCTGCGTGTACAGCTGCTGACCTCCGGCATCAACTCGGCGACGCTCGAACTCGACAACTATTTCGTGAACCGCGACAAAACGCCCGTCGGGCGCGACGGCAAATACGACTTCGAGGCTCTCGAAGCTCTCGATCTCGAATTGATAAACGAACAGATATCAGAGCTGCTCGAAGGCAGGGAGGTAGAGGTCCCGAGGTTCGACTTCCTCACCGGCAGGAGGACTAAGGGAAGTAGGATGAAGCTCGCGCCCGGCGAGCTGCTCGTGATAGAGGGCATACACGGCCTCAACGAAAAGCTGACCGAGCGCGTCGCGCCCGAGAAGAAATACAAGATATTTATCTGCCCTCTGACCGGCACGAACATAGACTTCCACAACCGCATCGGGACGACGGACACGCGCCTCCTCCGCAGGATGGTGCGCGACGCGCGGAGGCGCGGGCATTCGGCAGAAGCCACTCTGAAGATGTGGCCTTCCGTCGTGCGCGGCTCCCACCGCCATATCTTCCCCTACCAGGAGAACGCCGAGACACTTTTCAACACCTCGCTCGCATACGAAATGTCGGTGCTGAAGGGCTACGTCATGCCGCTGCTGATGACGGTCGGAGAGGACTCCCCGGTATTCGGCGAGGCGACGCGCCTCCTCTCGCTGCTGCAGTACGTTCCGGTCATCCCCTCCGACGACGTCCCCAATCTTTCGGTGCTCAGAGAGTTCATAGGAGGAAGCTGCTTTGAATGATCGCCGCGCTAAAAGCGCCGTGCGTGCGGCGCGGCGGCAATAAAAAGGATAAGAGAGGTTTCCATGCTTATTCTTCACACCGCCTTCGAGAAGGACTTCATATATCTCTGGGGCGAACATTCCTTCGAATATTTTGACGGGGCGCCGGCGGCGGCCGCGCCGCCTCTACCGTGGGGCGCGGAAACCACCGAGCTCGCAGCGGCTCTGAAGGGGGTCGGAGTCAAGCGCTCGCGCAGGAGCGCGGAGCCCGTAGGCGCGCAGTTGCTACTGCCGAGCCGCGAAGGCGTCCCTCTGCCGTCGAGCCCGATGCTCGGCGACGTGCCGTCGAAGGGCGGCGCGCTTTCGCTGTCGCCCTTCTCCGTCTGCGCGTTGCCGCTGAGCTTCCAAGAATTTCTTCAACTCGCGCGCGTCGTCCGCGAAAGCGGCGAACGCCTCGCGGCGCCCGGCGTGCTCTTCGCCGACGACGTCAAATTCATCTGCAGCGCGCTCGAATACTCGGCCTACCTCGTCCAGCGCGGGAACTATTTCCCCGACATGGAAAAGCGCGGCGGCGGCTTCGTTTCCCAATGGCGGCCGCTGATACTCGCGAGGAGCCAGGATGAATTTTCAGCCTTTGCCGCCGCGATGCCGCCGCTTCTCTGCGCCTTCGCGGCGGAGGGGAGGGCGCGGCTCGCACCGAAGCGGGACGCAGCGATGCTGCTGCTCAGCTGCTTCACCGATATGATAGTGCGCGCCTCTCAGTCGCAGGGCAGAGACAGGGGGCGCCTCATCGACTCCGGCAACCCCCACGAGATATGGCTCCGCTCGCTGCTATGGCAGAAGGCGCCGCTCGAAAAATGGAAGGAGGAGATGTCAGAGTTTTACCCACAGGTCTGCGCCTGGGCGGATTCGCTGAAGGCCATGACCGCGCAGCCGTGGCGCTTCTTCATACGCCTCGAGGAGCCGCTCGAAGAGGAGGGGGCGTGGACACTGTCCTGGCATTTGCAGTCGACGCGCGACCTTTCGCTGATAATCCCCGCCGAGCGCGTATGGAGCCCGACGCGGGCCGAGCGCGAGTGGTTCGAACGCACACAGACGAATCCGCGCCTCTATATGCTTCAGATACTCGGCCGTCTCGCGGCCGAGCTGCCGGCCGTCGCGTCGGGGCTGCATACGCCGTGCCCCTGCGAATGCGCTATGACTCTCGACGAATTGTTCGACTTCCTTCACAACCACCTCGCGCGGATAATGGACATGGGCATACAGGTGCAGTTCCCAAAAACGTGGGGACAGATATCCGACCGCCCGAAGCTCTCTGTGCGCGCGAACGTCCGCGAGGAAGGCGCCTTCCAGGCCGGCGGCAAGATCGACATGTCCGATATGCTCGACGTCGACTGGAACGTCGCACTCGGCGGCGACCTCCTCACCGAAGAAGAATTCACGATGCTGACTGAGCTCAAGACGCCGCTCGCGAACCTCCGCGGCCGCTGGGTCGTCATATACCGCGACGAAGTTGAGAAAATAACCGCGGCGCTGAAAAAGATGCCGGAAAAAATAGAGCGCAGGGAGGCGCTTCTCTCCTCACTGCGTCAGGAATACATGGACGCGCCACTATCGGAGGTCGCCGGCTCGCAGTGGCTCAGCGACGTCCGCGCGCTGCTATCGGCCTCCGCCCCCCTTGAGGAATCGCCGGCGCCGGAGGGCTTCGCCGGCAAGCTCCGCCCCTATCAGGCGAAGGGGCTCTTCTGGCTCGAACGCCTCACAAAGCTGGGCATGGGCGCCTGCCTCGCCGACGACATGGGGCTCGGCAAGACCGTACAGACGCTGGCCCTTATAAAAGAAATGCGCTCAGGCGGCGAACTGCGCCCGGTGCTTTTGATATGCCCGACCTCAGTGATGGAAAACTGGCGGCGCGAAGCGGAGAGATTCGTCCCCGGCATGAAGACGATCGTACACCACGGGCTCAAGAGAAACAAGAGCGGCGCCTTCACAGCCGAGAAGCTCGCCGGCGCGCTCGTTATATCGTCCTACTCGCTGCTCTACCGCGACAACGCGCTCTTTTCAAAAATAGAATGGGCCGGCGCGGTGCTCGACGAGGCGCAGAACATAAAAAATCCCGACACAAGGCAGGCGCGCGCCGCGCGTTCGCTGCGCGCGGGTTGGCACGTCGCTCTCACCGGTACGCCGGTCGAAAACCACGTCGGCGACATGTGGTCGATAATGGAGTTCCTGATGCCCGGCCTGATGCCGAACCGCGCGAAATTCTCGCGCGAGATACTGCGCCCGGTGCAGGCCGGAGAGAAGAAGGCGATGGAAAAGGTACGCCGCATGACCGCGCCCTTCATACTCCGCCGCCTCAAGAGCGACAAAGAGATAATAAGCGACCTGCCGGAAAAGATAGAGAGCCGCGAATTCTGCCCGCTGACGCGCGAGCAGGCGACGCTCTACGGCGCAGTAACCTCGTCGCTCGAAAAAGAGCTCTCGGGCGCCAGCGGCATAAAGCGCAAAGGCATAGTGCTCGGCGCTATAACGGCGCTGAAACAGATATGCGACCATCCGCTGCTCTACCTGAAGGATAAATCCGAGATCGACGGCCGCTCCGGCAAAATCGCGCGCGTCGCTGAGCTCGCCGAGGAGATGATCGCGGCCGGCGACCGCGCTCTGATATTCACGCAGTACGCCGAAATGGGGGGGCTGCTGAAAAAATTCATACAGGAGACCTTCGGGCGCGAGGCGCTCTTCCTGCACGGCGGGGTGCCGCGCGAAAAGCGCGACGAAATGGTGCGCCGCTTCCAGCAGGAAGAAAAGGGGCCCCCCTTCTTCATCCTCTCCCTCAAGGCCGGCGGCACGGGGCTGAACCTCACACGCGCAAACCACGTGATAATGTTCGACCGCTGGTGGAACCCCGCCGTCGAACAGCAGGCCGTCGACCGAGCATACAGGATAGGGCAGAGCAGCAGCGTACAGGTACACTACTTCTGCTGCCGCGGCACGCTCGAAGAAAAGATAGAAGAGCTGATAGACGAGAAGAGAGAGCTCGCCGAGATGGTCGTCGGCAGCGGGGAGGCGCGCCTCTCCGAACTAAGCGACAGCGACCTTCAGGAGCTCTTCATGCTCGAAAAAGAGGCGGTGGAAAACCTGTGAGCGGAACGCGCGGAGGATTTTATAAATACCGTAAGCCGCGCGAGGCGAGAGGCGGCATAAAGGCGCGCACCGCGCGCGGGCACGCCTTCGCGTCGAATTGGTGGTCGCGCCGTTGGATAGAGGTGATGGAGGAGTCCATAGACGCTGGACGCCTCGCCCGTGGCAAAAGCTACGCGCGCAAGGGGCAGGTCGTCGGCATAAGCATTGAGCCGGGGCTAGTCACAGCGTGCGTGCAGGGCTCGCGCAAAACTCCCTACCAGGTGCGCTTCGGCATCGAAACGATAAGCGGCGAAGCGCGCGAGATGATACTCTTCCGTTTCCGCGAAAACGCGGCGTTCGCGGCGCGCCTATTGGCCGGCGAGCTGCCGGAGGAGACCGAAGAAATATTCAAAGATGCGAAGGCCCCGCTCTTTCCGACGAAAAGCGCGCTGCGCCGCTTCAAATGCTCCTGCCCCGACGACGCGGCCCCCTGCAAGCACATAGTCGCGGTCCTCCTTCTGCTCGGCGAAGAGATAAGCGACGATCCTTTCTTACTGCTCAAGCTGCGCGGGCTCGAAAAAGAATCGCTGATAAACATGCTGACGCTCGAAAGCGCGCGCGACGAGGAAATCGAAGCCCGTGACTTCGGCGAAGCCTGCGAGCTCTCCGGCGGCGCGGAAGCTTCCGAAAGCGCCGCTCCGCCCATGGAAGGCGAAGAACTGCCCGCAGACGAAAACTGGTTCCGCGGCGGCGAATTCTCCTTCGAACGCGCCGAAACCGACAACAGACGGCGCGCAGCGGCGCTCGAAGTTATGAACGACTTTCCCTTCTGGCGCGGCGAGCACCCCTTCCGCCAGACGCTCGCGCCGATATACGAGCAGGCCGCGACCTACGCCGGAGAAATACTGACCGGCGAGAAGAAAAAGCCGATCGGCCGGCCGAGAAAAATGATATAAGCATCCGCCCAGGCGGAGGAGAAAAACAAGCGGCCCCGCACGCTAAAAGGAGCGGGGCCGCCTTCCTTATTCTTGTCTTTTGCCCCTCAGCCGCCGAGATAGGCGCTTATCACGCGGCTGTCGTTAAGCAGCTCTTCGCCTTTGCCCTGCAGCGTTATCTGCCCGACCTCGAGCACGTAGGCGTAGTCCGCTATTTTCAGCGCGGCGAAGGCGTTCTGCTCCACGAGCAGGACCGTCCTCCCCTCCTTGTTTATCTGGCGGATTATCTCGAAGACCTCCTCGACGAGTATCGGGGCGAGCCCCATCGACGGTTCGTCGAACATCACCAGCTCCGGAGAGCTCATCAGCGCGCGCCCCACCGCGAGCATCTGCTGCTCGCCGCCAGAGAGCGTGCCGCCCTTCTGCCACGAACGCTCGCGCAGGCGCGGGAAGAGCGCGAAGGCCCTTTCGACCGCGGCGTCGGCCTCGCCCCTGCTTTTGCACGAATAGCCGCCGAGCCGCAGATTTTCGAGCACCGTGAGGTGGGGGAATATCCTCCGCCCCTCGGGGCAGAGCGCTATGCCGCTTTCGAGCACGCGCTCCGGCTGCATGCCTGTGATGTTTTTGCCTTTCCACGTCACGCTTCCGCTTTTGTTGCGCACTAGCCCGGCTATAGCGCGGAGCGTGCTGCTCTTCCCGGCACCGTTCGCGCCGATCAGCGTGACTATCCCGCCCTCCGGCACTTCGAGCGATATTCCGCGCAAAGCCTGTATCCCGCCGTAATTGACGCAGAGATTTTCCACCCTGAGCATCTACTTCGCCTCCGCCCTCTCGGCCGCCTCTTTGCCGAGGTACGCCTCGATGACCTTCGGATTCGCACGGATGTCCGCCGGAGTCCCTTCGGCTATCAGCTGCCCGTAGTCAAGGACGCGAATCCATTCGGAAACGCCCATCACGACCTTCATGTCGTGCTCTATCATCAAAATCGTCACGCTGAATTTGTCGCGTATCCGCCTTATGAAGTCCATCAGATCCCGGCTTTCCTGCGGGTTCATGCCGGCGGCCGGCTCGTCAAGCAGCAGCAGCTCCGGCTCAGTCGCCAGCGCGCGCGCTATCTCAAGGCGGCGCTGCGCCCCGTAAGGAAGCCCTGTCGCCACCTCTTCCGCGAATTTATCGAGCCCGACGGCCTCAAGCAGCTTCAGCGAGCGCTCGCGCATCTCGCGTTCCTCGCGGCGGAAGAGCGGCAGCTGAAGCGGCGCGCTCCACCACGGCGACTTCTGGCGCACCCAGCAGCCGGCCATGACGTTCTGCAACACACTGCCGCCCGTGAAGAGGCGTATGTTCTGGAAGGTGCGCGCTATGCCGATCTTGCAGACGACGTGCGGCTCAAGGGGCGTTATGTCTCTGCCGTTGAATATCACGCGCCCCGACGTCGGCTTGTAAAAGCCGGTGATTATGTTGAAGCAGGTCGTTTTGCCGGCGCCGTTCGGCCCTATAATGCTCGTTATCGAGCCGCGCTCCACTTCGATGGCAAAGCCGCTGACGGCCGTGAGCCCGCCGAATTTTATCATAACGTCTTCCGTCTTCAGTATAATATCAGCCATTGGCGCGCGCGCCCTTTCTCGTTATGCGCTTGGCAAAGCGTGCTGCGCTCTCCCAGCTGAACTCGTAGCCGCCGATTATCCCTTCGCGGCGGTAAAGGATTATGAATAGCAGCAGCAGCGAAAATATCAGCATCCTCATGCCGGGCATTCCCGCGATCTCCCAGGAACCTATCTTTATCGTATCCTCCACGAAGCGCAGCCATTCGAGCAGCACCGTGATGACCAGCGTGCCGACGAGCGAGCCCGTTATCGAGCCGAGCCCGCCGACGACGACGAACATCAGTATGTTGAAGGTCAGCTGGAAGTTGAACATCTTCGGGTCTATCGTCGTGATAAGGCTGCCCATCAGCGAGCCGCCGACGCCGGCGAAAAACGCGCCGACTACGAAGGAGATGGTCTTCGCCCTGAAGGTGTTTATCCCCATCGCCTTCGCCGCGACCTCGTCGTCGCGCACCGCGCGCAGCGTATTGCCGAAGTTGCTCGAAAGCAGCTTCGCTATCACATAGATAGTAAGCACGCACCAGAAATAATTCCAGCCGAGGTTGGCGTAGGCGGGGATGCCCTTAAGACCGAGCGCTCCGTTCGTGACGGGCGTCATATTCGTGAAAACGACGCGGATGATCTCGCCGAAGCCGAGCGTCGCGATGCCGAGGTAGTCGCCGCCGAGGCGCAGGCAGGGAAGCGCCATCAGAAGTCCGACGAACGCCGCGGCGAGTCCCCCGGCCACGACCGCGACGAAGAAGGGAGCGTGCATCACAGAGAAGGGCCAGAGCATCGGCTCAAGGATGTACATCATCTCCTTCTGCGCGGCTGGAAGAATCAAAATGGCCGTCACGTAGGCGCCTATCGCCATGAAGCCCGCGTGAGCGAGAGAAAACATCCCGGTGAAGCCGTAGATGAGGTTGAGGCTTATCGCCAGGATAGCGTTCACCGCTACGAGGTTCAGCACCTGCACCTTATAGCCGTCCAGATGCCCCTGGGCCCACCAGAGGAAGAGCGCGAGCAACGCCACGCTTGCGGCGTCGAGCAGTAATTTCGTCGAACTTTTCATTATATTTTATCCTCCAGCTTCTCGCCCATCAGTCCCGTCGGCCTGTAAAAGAGAATCAATATCAGCAGGATGAACGCGAAGGCGTCGCGGTAGCCGGAGAGCGACGGGAAGAGCGCTACGAGCATTATCTCCATAAAGCCGAGCAGCAGGCCGCCTATCATCGCGCCCTGCACGGAGCCGATGCCGCCGAGCACCGCGGCGATGAAAGCCTTCAGCCCGGGGAAGACTCCCATGAACGGATGAATCTGCGGATAGCGCAGAGCCCACATGATGCCGGCCGCGGCCGCGAGCGCCGAGCCTATAGCGAAGGTCAGAGCGATGATGCGATCGACCTTGACGCCCATCAGCCTCGTCGTTTCAATATCACGCGAGATGGCGCGCATCGCGAGTCCTGGCTTCGTCCTGTAAAGCATCCAGAGCAGAGCGCCGACGAGAATAAAAGATATCGCCGGCACGAAGACGGCGAGCGGCAGGATGCGTGCGCCCCCCAGCGACATAACGCGGACCAGGGGCTCAAAGCGCGGCATCGGCTTCGGGACTCCGGTGAAGATGACGAGGCAGAGATTCTCAATGAAGAACGAGACGCCGATCGCCGAAATAAGCGCCGAAATCCGAGGCGCGTTGCGCAGCGGCTGATACGCGATGCGGTCCACCATCACGCCGAAGAGCGCGGTCGCCGCGATCGAGAGCGCGACGGCGGGAATCCACGGCAGACGCATCCCCGCTATCGCAATAAAGACGAAATACGTGCTTATCATGAAAATATCGCCGTGGGCGAAGTTTATCAGCCTCAAAATGCCGTAAACCATCGTATAGCCGATGGCGATGAGCCCATAAAGGCTGCCCAGCATCAGAGCGTTGAAAAAATGCTGGACTATCATATCAAACGTCATAAGATTTCTCCTCTTGCCCCCCCGTGATTCGAGCGGGGGAAGAATATTTTTGTTTTTGTTTTAAAAAAGTGCGGGAGCCCTCCACGGCGGGAGGGCGCGCAGGGCAAAAAAATTTCTCAGACGCCATTCTCCACTCGCCACGGCGCCGAAAAGAGCGGGCGCGCCGCACTGCTCTGTGCCGGCGCGCCGCGTCGCGCTATTTAGGGTTCACTATGGCGTGGAACACCTGCTTACCGTTTTCTATGCGGATGATGCCGACGGACTTCTCCGCGTCGTGCGTCTGGTTGATCGTCGTCGTTCCGGTGACGCCCGGCATGTCCTTCGTCGCCGCTATCGCCGCGGTGATCTTCTCCGGATCCGTGCTCTTGCTGCTCTTGATCGCGTTGTAGATAAGGAGATAGGCGTCGTAGCCGCAGCCCGTGAGAGCCGCGGGATCCTTGCCCGGGTAGGCCTTGCGCCACTGAGCCGTGAACTGCTTCTGAATCGGGCTCATCAGCTTCTCAGGCATATTCGGCGAGTAGGCGAACGTAGTGTAGCTGAAGCCTTCGACCGACTGGCCGCCGATCTTCACCATCTCGGGGTTGTCCATCGCGTCGCCGCCGAGAATCTTGAACTTCGCGCCGAGCTCGCGCGCCTGACGCATGATGATCGCGCCCTCCGCAAAGTTAGCGGGGATATAAAGGACGTCGGGGTTCTTGCTGATGATCTCCGTCAGCTGGGCCGTGAAGTCCTGATCGCCCTTCTGATAATTCATCACGGAGAGGACCTTGCCGCCGTTCTTCGTGAAATTCTGCTTGAAGAAATTGCCGAGACCGACGCTGTAGTCCTCCGTGACCTCTATCAGCATCGCTGCCGTCTTGGCCTTGAGCTCCTTCAGCGCATAATCGGCGGCGCCCGCGCCCTGGAACGGGTCGATGAAGCAGACGCGGAAGACGTACTTCTTTCCCTGCGTGACGAGCGGGTTCGTACACGACGTCCCCACCATCGGGACGCCGGCCTTCTCGGCGACCTCCCCTCCGGCCATCGCGAGCGACGAACCGTAAGTTCCGACGATAGCCCTTACCTTGTCCTTCTCGATAAGGCGCTTCACCGCGTTCGCCGCTTCGACCTTGTCGCTCTTGTTGTCCACCACGACGAGCTCGATCTTCTTTCCATCCACCGTCGGATACTGATTATGAGCGAGCTTCACTCCATCGAGCTCAAGCTGCCCGCCGACCGCGTTTCCGCCCGTAATGGGAAGATAGACGCCGATCTTCACGCTCTCCGCCGCCGCCGCGCCGGCCGTCAACACGACAAACAATAAAGCTGCCGACAATTTTTTGCTAAAACTCATTTTCTGCACCTCTGCCTCTTTCTAAAGTAAAACGCTCGTTTGATTATATCGTAAGTTTAATCAAATAACAGCGGCGGATGCCGATATTTTAACGATATTTTTTAATAAAAATCTCAGCGCCAAGTCGCCCGCGGCGCTTTCGAGGGGCAAAATGACAGGCGGGTGCGGGCGCCACGTCATATTCCACTGTCAAAGGCCGGATGTCTTATGGCTTTTCCGGGACTTCGTATATTTCCCTAAGAATCAGCAGAGTATAGGTCCTGCCGACCGTCCTGTACAAATAATCCATGAAATTCCCCAGATCATCTTTATTGGCTATATACACCTCAAGCATATAATCGTATTCGCCGGAGACCATATACAAGTTAAAGACCTCGTCCCTGTCTTTCAGAAAATAGGGGACGTCGCCGATGAATCTATCGTCTTTCAACAAAATGAAGGCGTGTATCGAATAGCCGAATTTTCCCCAGTCGACTTTGGCGTTATAAGACAATATCACATTCTTCTCCTCCATCTTTTTGGTCCTCTCGTAGACCAAAGAGGGGGACAAGGAGATAGCGCCGCCCAACTGCTTGTATGAGATACGGCAGTCGTTTTTCAGCTCGTAGGCGATGCGGAAGTCGATATCGTCCAAGTTTTGTTTAACCATTTTTATCATTTTGTCACCTCCAATCAATGCGACAATCTGCGGCTTCTGTGCAGCAAGCTATTTCAGCGTTCGGCGGCGACGCCGACTTCGCCCGCACAAGAGGATATAGATACGGCATGCGCGGAACACGGCCAAGATGACGCTTAGGCCGTCATACTTCGTTATATTATAGCGGAAGTTACTCGTTCAAAGATACGTGGTCGCAATACCACAGAGCCGCCATGACCGCCAGGAGGCCTCCCGACAGTTTGCCGGCCGCCAGCGGGAATAGCAGCGAGCGTTCGAAGCCGGCCGTGAAGCCCAGGTGGTCCCCTATCGCGTAGGCAGCCGGAACCGCAAAGGCCATGTTGACGATCACGCCTCTCGGCGTCATCTTATTAAGCATCGGTATAACGGGGAAAAAATTTGCCGACGTGGTTATAAGTCCGATCACGGAAATATCATTCACCTTCATAGCGGAGGAGAGGCGCGGCAAATGTCTGTTGAGCGCCCTTTTCAACAGATGGAGCAGCGGGAATATCCCCGCCAGCGCGACGCCGATCTGCCCGAGTATCACGAACGCCTCCTCTATAGGAGCCATCCCTTGGATAACGCTGACGCCGGTAAGCGCAGCGACCGCCGAGGCGGCAAAGCCGAAGAGGGCGACGAATAGTATCGCTTTTCCCAAGAATATCATAATTCTGACCGTGCACGACTGTGCGTAAAGCAGCGCCGCGGCGATCATGGCCGCCAGGACCGCGATGGGCAGCAGGTTATAAAACAACACGCCCCCGTCCATCCCGGCGATCAATCCGGAGATCAAGGCAGACGGCGGTATCGCAATAAATCCTATCAGCAGCCCTAAAACCGCATATCGCCGTCTTTCCGCGTCCACTGCGGCAAGCACTATTGGAATAACGCCAATCGAGGCCCCCATCATAGAGGCCACTATCGCTCCGTTGAGCAACCCCGCCTCGCGTGAACGGCAGATGTTCATGGCAAGCGCCGCCCCCCCGCAGTCATTTGCCAATACCGCGCCTACAAAGAGCGACGGGTCGGCCTTTATCAGCGGCAGCACCCGTGACGCTGTGGGATAAAGCGTCCGGGCGATCACCGGAGAAAGAGTGATCATCCCTATCATTATCGGCGCCAGCGCCCCCAGCGTATAAAAACCTTCGTCGATGAGGGCGCCGAGCCCGAATCTGTTTCCCATAAATTTATCTGCGCAGGCTAAGCAGAGAAACGCCGCCACCAGCGACATCACGGCCGTATTTGTATCCACACGCTTCCCCTCTTCAATTTTTTGCCGGATATGATGAATCAGCCGCCCAATCATCATGCTAATAACCGAGCGGCTGATTCTTACTTCAAACTATTGCGCGAAAAGCTCTCTATTATTTTTCTTCTGTCAGCACGCTGTGCTTGAAGACGATGTCATACTTCGCCAGCTCGGGCATGAGGTAGTCGTAGAAAGCGTCGTCGCCCGCAAGCTCCTCCGGAGCGTGGAAGCCCGGCGCCGATATCATGCCGTTCGCGACCGCCCTGGCGGTCGTCGAGCAGGCGTAGCCGGTGGTGCGCGCCATCGAATGGAGCATCAGCTTTTCGTCGAAGCGGTCGACCAAATCCCAGCAGTTCGTAACATATTTGCCGCCCTTAGGCCCCTTGGCCACCACCCTCATGACGGTAAGGTCGCGGTCTCCTTTTTCCGGCCGAAGCGTCCAGCGCGGACGGAACAGCTCCGTGGTGACGTTGAAAGGAATAACCTCTTTGCCGTCGACGACCACCGGCTCCTTATCGAAGCAGCCGGCCGCCTTCATTATATTGATGGCGTCGACATAACCGGGCCAGCGCATGGTTTTTTCGGCTACGAAGCGGCCTTTGACGTTCAGCGCGGCCGAACGGAGCCCGTCGGTGAAGAAGGCCTCGAGCCTGCCGACGCCGGGGAAGTCTATCTCCTCAAGGCCGCTGAGCGCGGGGGCCTCCGCCAGCTTATAATCTTTCACATATTTGGCCGGCATGCAATATTCGTTCATCGTGTCCTCCAGACAGAAGACGGTGCGGTAATTGAAGGGCGGATCGAGCTTTTCCGGGATACCGCCGACATATATGCAGCCGAAATCGAGTTCGTCGACCATAGCAGCGCCGCGGGCGACGAGGTAGTTCGACATGCCGGGGGCGATCCCCATATCGAAGACGGCCACGGCGCCGGTACGCTTCGCGATCGCGTCCATCCCCTCGCTGTGGAGGTATCCGCTGGGGCTGACGTACTTCTTCCCCATCTCGAGAATCTGTTTCTGAGAAGCGCCTTCAAGGTGGCTCGGCAGCAGCCCGCAGACGACATCCACTTCCTTAGCCGCCTCGCGGAGGGCGGCCGCGTCGTCGGCCGGCTTGCGGATCTTTTTTATATCGTCCCTCTCCGCCAGAGAGGCCAGCGCCTTCTCATAGGGATCCATCACGGACACTTCAAAATCCTTCGCCAAATCAAGCGCAACCGTCTTGCCGACCAGCCCGCAGCCCAAAACTAATGCTTTCTTCATAACGAGAACACTCCTTTTATGTATTGTGATTGAGTCAAACCGCCTGACTCACATGGACAAACACGCACAGAACTAATCGACCTTGACTTCGCTGTATTCTCCGAGGCCGAAGAGCTTACCCGCCCCCTCGTAATCTTTCAATATCGCCACGAAGGTTCCGGAGAGCAGCAGCAGCACTATCAGGTTGACGTATGTCGGCACCGACGATGAGATATCGACTATCAGCCACGCATAGGAGACATTCGTATTCAATACGTCGATCATATAGGCCATTATCAGGCCGAAGAAGGGCGTCGTTATCCTGAGTATCCACAGCGCGGCCTTTCTTACGGGCATATTGTTCTTGAAGACATATTCAAGTATCGAATGGAAGTATGAATACCATCCCGTCACAGTCGTCCAAGAGAAAAGGAAGAGCGATATCGCGATGAAATAGGCCGCGAACTTTTTCCCCAGTCCGTGCGCGAAGGCGTTGATCGTCAGCGTGGAGCCGGAGACGCCGGAGCTCCATTCGCCGGTCAGCACGATGACCAGCCCCGTGACCGTGCACACAACTATAGTATCGACGAAGACCTCCATTACGCCCCACATCCCCTGCTCTACGGGGTGCCTGTTGTCCGCCGT
Source organism: Synergistes jonesii (assembly GCF_000712295.1). Taxonomy (NCBI): domain Bacteria; kingdom Thermotogati; phylum Synergistota; class Synergistia; order Synergistales; family Synergistaceae; genus Synergistes; species Synergistes jonesii. The sequence continues at coordinate 88,475 of NZ_JMKI01000021.1, forward strand.
GGCATGCACCATGGGGCTAGTTCCCCATCCGGCCTCATTGCTGAAGAGCCCGCGGGCGATGCCGGTGCGCGCCGCCAGCATGAAAGAGGCCCCCGCGAAACCGCCGACCGCGGCGACCGGGGTAAAGGCGGACTTTACGATCAAAGCTACCGCGGCAGGGATGTGCACAGCGTTTATAACGATAATATATGCGCCGAAGACGATATATAAAATGGACATGAAGGGCATCATGAAGGAGGCAAATCCTATGACCCTCTTCAAGCCGCCCCAGATGACCAAGGCGCACATGAGACAGAAGAAGGCCGAGAGATAAATGACTCTGAAGCCAGTCATCTCATGCAGCGACTCCCCTACCGTATAGGCTTCGGGGGCGAGGATGAGCTGCATAAAGATTCCCACGGTAAATAAAACGGAGAATATCCCCCAGAACTTAAACCTGCGGCCAAGTCCCTTTTCGATATAGAACAACGGCCCGCCGGTCTTTTTTCCGTCCGGATCCTGTTTCCTATAGTAGACGGCCAGAGTGACCTCCGCCATCTTCGTCATCATGCCCACCAGCGCGGTCATCCACATCCAGAAAAGTACCCCTGGGCCGCCGAGCGCTATCGCGCTCGCCACGCCGCCGATATTGCCCGAACCTATGCTGCCGGCTATAGCGACGCAGGCCGCCTGATACGGAGTTACCCGACTTTTGTCGGCGGGCAGCAGTTCGCCTTTTTTATCGGGAAGAAAACAAAAACGAAACGAGTCAAAGAAATGCCTTAGCTGCCAGAACCTGGTTATTACGCTGAAGTACAGCCCCGTGCCCAGGAGCCCGACGAGTAAAGTGGGGCCCCATAAAATCCCTACGACAGAATCTAAGAATTGCTCCATGATACTATCACTCCTCACCTGATTTATTCAGCGCTGAACGATAGTATTGTATATGATAAAAAGTAGAAGCACAATAAATATTATTCTACAAAATCGACTGCAAACAAATAATTATCTGAAAAATCCGCCGTTTCCAAATTATTTTTTGCGGATATACCCTATGCGATATACGTTCTTACACTCATACTGCCTGCCTATGCGTTTTTGACATCCGAACCGCTTTTGGCGAATAATGTTATAAACTTAAAGCTGCGTCAGGCTGTCAAAAAACCTACGGCCTCCGGCCCCGCCGTCCCCTTCCCGCCAGCGCAAGCGGCGCCAGCAGCGCCAGCGCCGACGCGCAGGTAGCTGCGGCACAGCCACCGCCCTCCGACGACCGACCGGGCGGCACGGAATCCCGAACGTCCGCGACCGTTATATATGCCTCCGAAAAATATTCGTTAAGATCGCCGACGGAGAAAGAGAGCTTCCCCGTCAGATATTCCGCGGGCAGGGCGGAGAATCCGCCGCTATTGTTTCCGCGGAGGATCACGTAGGGGACGCCCAAGAATTCCAGCTCCGTGGAGAGCGGTACGGCGAACGAGGCCGGGCCGCCCGTATGTTCGACCGTCATCGCAAAGACTCCTTTGAGATCGACGTTCTTGTCGGCGGCGACGCCGATTACGCGCTCTTCGCGCAGAGCCTTCATCACTTCTCGTTCCCGCTCTTCGCGCCTTGCCGCTGAAAGGGCGGCAGCAGAGGCCGCAGCTCCTGCTTCGGCGTCGACCGTCACCTCGCCGGGAAGTTCTATGGCCGCGCCCCTCGCCGTATGCTGCCGCTCGCCGAAGGCTTTGAGACAGACGCTCACAGTTCCCTTCCCGTCGGCGTCGGCTATGTCATAGAAACTCACACCGTCTTTTGAGAACCAACCCTCGCCGCGCGCCGCCGCGGCCATTTCGGAATATCCGGAAACGCGGCACTCTACGGGGACGGTATATTTGTAGCCGTCGGCTTCTACCGCCGCCTTCACGACGACGGAAAACTTCGTCCCCGCGGCGACGTCAACCGGAGCTGCGAGCGTTACGCTGTTATAGCCCGGGACGAGGCCGTCGGCATCCGTCGCCGAGGCAAGGCTGCCGCCGATCGGCGAACCCCCGCAGTCTTTATAAACGCTTATCTCATATCTGTTGCCCGGCGAAGGGACATAAAAGGCGACCGACGATATCCTGTCGTCTCCCGCCGCCGCAAAGATATTCGCAAAATAAGAGATATTCCCCTCTTCATTCTCTTCGTGCGGCGAGAACCAGCGGACGCAGCCGAGCGGGTCATACTGGTATACCCGCTCGCCCGAAAGGGCGGCGGAGCTATCGTACGCGACGCCGTCGTAGAGCGTCCCCTCTTCGTAGGAGACGTAGTAATAGCCTGCGTCTCCCCAGCCGCTTCCCCAGCTGTTGCGGACTATCCAGGCGCCGTTTTCTCGCGGACGGTTGTCTTTCGCAAATCTCTCCTTCGGGTAATCGTCGTCCCAGCCGACCAAAGCGACGGCGTGGTTGGGTACAAAATCGGCTGCGGCCCCGCCTATTTCGTCCGCACCATCATATCCCAGCCCCGTGTAATACGATAGGCCGTCTTCAGAAAATACGCTGCGGCCGGCATCTTCGCGCGACTGGTCGTTGTCGCTGAACTGGTAGACGCCTACGGAGACGGCCCCGTACTCCAGCATCGCCCTTTTGATCATCTCGCGCCGCGCCGCCGAGAGCGGGACCTCCCGTGAACCGCCGCTGCCCAGGTAGAACGCGTTGTTGAGCTTATATTTCCTCGGCTTCGGCGCCGGCGTATATACTTCGCCGTGCGAGGCCGGCGTCGGAGCGTCGAGCTCCGGCAGCGAACCTGTGCCGCGTCCCAGCAGCGCCACGGCGCGCCAGTCGTCGCCGCCCACGAGGTAATAGGGCTTGGCGCTCGGGTTGGAGAAGGGGACAAAGCCGTCGCCGGCATTGTAGGCGTAATAGGTGATATACCATTCCGAAAGCCTGATATCGGAGGAGGAAGCGAGCCCCAGCCCTATCAGGCGGGATTCCGTGGCGGCCATAGCGCTGTAGGTCCAGCAATTGTTGAAGTCGGCCTGATCCCTCACTGCCGGCATGGAGGGACGCAGATCACAGCGGGCCGGCAGCGCTGCGCGGGCCGGGAGCGGCCCTTCTCGACCGGCGCGCCGGAGCGTGCCGTAGACGGCGCCGTCAAGATGCGACCAATTCAGCGGCGAAGGTACGTAGCCGAAATTCCGGCCCGCGGCTTTATATGCGGCCTCTCCACCCATCCTGTTTCCATGGCGGGGAGCTTCGGCATCCCTCATATATTCGTCGAAAGCAGCGCTCACAGGAACGAAGGCCGCCCGTGCCGGCCCCGCCGAGAAAAGCGCCGCACATGCGAGCGAAAACACCAGCCATTTTTTTATATTTATTTTCTTCATCGATACTCTCCTTTCCCGTCAAGGACGTCGGCGGATACTGATACGGCGCGCCCGTCGGACGAACGGCGGGGCGGCTTCCGCAAAAACGTTTTTATTTTATCATCTCGCGCCCGCGCTGTCGTCAAGGCATCTGCGGCAACACCCCAACGACACAGGGCCGTCGCGCCCTCTTGACAGAATCAGCGGCATCGTTTATATATAACACTGTTATACAGGAGCGCGCGGGTGGATAATTGCGACATAGGAACACAGCGGAATATTATTGAGGCCGGCAGGCGAGAATTTCTGGAGAAGGGATTCCGCGGCGCGTCGCTGCGCCGCATCGTCAAAGAGGCGGGCGTGACCACGGGCGCCTTTTACGGCTATTATAAAAGCAAAGAGGAACTCTTCGACGCTTTGGCCGGCGGAGCCGCAAGAGCCTTTCTGGACAAATTCACCGAAGCCCAGAGGACTTTCGCCGCCCTGCCGCCGGCCGAGCAGCCCGACGGCATGGGGCGGATCAGCGCAGAGTGCATGACGTGGATGGTCGACTACATCTACGCGCACTTTGACGAATTCAAGCTGCTCTTGTGCTGCGCCGAGGGGACAAAGCATGAGCGCTTTCTGCACACGCTGGTGGAGATGGAGGTGGAGGCGACGCACCGCTTCATCGAAGTGCTGAAAGGGCTGGGGCGCGGTGCGTCCTACATCGACCGACAGCTGGAGCACATCCTGGTCAGCGGCCTCTTTTCCGCGTTCTTCGAGCCTGTGCTGCACGACATGCCGCGGGAAAAGGCCCTCCTGTACACGGAGGAGCTGCGGGAATTTTACAGTGCGGGGTGGCGGAAAATATTGGGGCTTTGAGGCCCTATATTTTTTCGTCTCAGAGTTAGCTTAAGCTAACTATACATGTGCGGCTGTCAATTAAAACGGCCTTTAAGGAGGACGATCAAGGTGAAAGAAAAGTCCAATCTTGCGATATTGATGGAGTATGCCGGCGGTTACCGGTATTTTACCTATGCCTCGTGGGGCCTCTCGGCGCTCTCCGCGCTCTTGGCATTGGCCCCCTTTTGCTATATCTGGATTATCATCAGGGAGGCGCTGTCGGCTGCGCCGGATTTCTCCGCAGCGCGCGGGCTCGTGTATAACGGCTGGATGGCGCTGTTTTTTGCCGTTATTTCCCTGTTGGTATATATCGCCGGGCTGATGTGCTCACACGTGGCGGCGTTCCGCGTCGCCGCCAATATCCGCCGTGAGCTGATGCGCCATATTGTGAAGCTGCCGCTGGGCTTCACTGGGAATTTCGGCAGCGGCAGGCTGCGCAAAATCGTCAACGAGTCCAGCGTCGCCACCGAGAGCTACCTGGCCCATCAGCTTCCCGACCGGGCGGGCGCAATCGCGACGCCGGTCGGACTGCTCGTCCTGCTTCTAATTTTTGACTGGCGGCTCGGAGCGCTGAGCCTCGTTCCTGTGCTGATGGGCTTCTCCATCATGGCGAGGATGACCGGCGGGCAGATGCGGGCAAAGATGCAAGAATACCAGAACGCGCTGGAGGAGATGTCGAACGAGGCGGTAGAATACGTACGCGGCATTCCCGTCGTGAAGACTTTCGGTCAAACGGTATTCTCCTTTAGGAAGTTCAAAGATTCCATAGACCGATACTGCAAGTGGGTGACCGCCTACACAGAAGAGTGCCGCCGTCCCATGCTTTGTTACACCGCGGCGGTCAACAGCGTCTTTGCCTTTCTCGTCGCCGCAGGGCTTTTCTTTACGCGGGAGGGCGTGACGGAGGAATTTCTCCTAAATTTGCTCTTTTATATCATCGCTACGCCGGTCATCTCGGTAACGCTGACGAAGATCATGTTCCAGAGCAGGGACGCCATGATCGTGGACGACGCCTTAAAACGCATCGGCAATGTGAAGGCGGCGCGCCCCCTTCCAGAAAGCGCCGCGCCGGCGCATCCGCACGGCGCTTCCGTAGATGTCGAAGACGCCAGCTACAGCTACGACGGCCAAAGGAACGCGGTGACGGATATCTCTCTGCGCGTAAGGGCCGGGGAGATAGCCGCCCTCGTCGGCCCCTCCGGCGGCGGAAAGACGACGCTGGCCAGCCTGATCCCCCGCTTTTTTGATCCGCAGCACGGCCGGGTGCTGGCCGGAGACGCAGACGTGCGTGAGATAGACAAGGATGAGCTGATGGAAACGGTATCTTTCGTCTTTCAGGACAGCCGGCTCATCAAAGCGACGGTTTTGGAAAATGTGCGCATGGGAAATCCCGGCGCCTCCCGCGACGAGGTGATGGGCGCGCTGGCGGCTGCACAATGTGCGGAGATCATCGAAAAACTTCCCTGCGGGATCGACAGCGTCGTCGGCGCGGACGGCGTATATCTTTCCGGAGGCGAACAGCAGAGGATAGCCATTGCCAGAGTGATGCTGAAAAATTCCCCCATCGTCGTCCTTGACGAAGCCACCTCCTTCGCCGACCCGGACAACGAAACGCGGGTGCAGGAGGCCTTCTCGGCGCTCTCAAAGGAAAAGAGCGTGATTCTAATCGCGCACCGGCTCTCTACAGTCGTTAACGCCGACCGGATATTCGTCATAAAGGAGGGCGGAATCTGCGAGAGCGGAAGTTTTTCGGAGCTGAAAAAACGAGGCGGGCTCTTCTGCAAGATGTGGGACGATTATCTTACTTCCGTAAAGTGGAAATTGGCTAAGGAAGCTTGAGCGTCGTGATGATGATGAAAATCCAGAAAACTTTCGCGCTCTCGGAGCAGGGGGCTAATGATCTGATAAAGGGCTGCGCCGCCTGCGCCCTTCATAACGTAGCGCTGATATTCCCCGTATGGCTGCTCTATGCTCTGGTGAAAGACCTTATGGGCGGAGGGGGCGAAGCCGGCAGAGCGGCCTTCTATTCCGCCGCATGCCTGGCCTGCGTCGCGTTCATCCTGGCCACGTACCGCTTCCAGTATAACGCCACCTTTCTCGCCACCTACGTGGAAAGCGGCGTACGCCGCATAGCCGTCGCCGAAAGGCTACGTAAGATACCCCTCGCCTTTTTTGGCAAGAGGGACCTCGCTGACCTTACCAGCGTCATCATGGCCGACTGCACCTCTCTGGAGGAAGCCTTCTCCCACTTCATCCCCGAGCTCTTAGGCGCGATAGCCTCCACTCTGCTGGTCGGCGCAGGCCTCTTGACCGTCGACTGGCGTATGGCGCTGGCGGCGCTGTGGGTGGCGCCGGCGGCCTTCGCCGTAGTAGGCTTTTCCGCAAAGGTGCAGAAGAGGCTGAACGAACGTCAGATGTCTGCGAAGATGGCCTGCGCCGACGGCATTCAGGAGTGCATCGAAGCGGCGCGCGACCTTAAGGCCAATAACTCGGAGGTTGCCTACCTCGAAGGGCTCGATAAAAAAATCAAGGAGGTCGAGAGCCGCGCCGTAATCTCGGAATTCGGCACGGCGGCCTTTGTCGTCTCCGCTTCGCTGATACTCAAACTGGGCATCGCCACCACCGCCCTTGTGGGGGCGCTCCTGCTCGTGGACGGACGGCTCGACCTCTTGACCTTCTTCATGTTCCTGCTGGTCGCCTCAAGGATATACGACCCGCTGCAGGGCGCCCTGCAAAATCTCGCCGTCATCGTCGCCGTGCGCACCAACATCGCGAGGATGAACGAGATACTTTACCATCCCGTGCAGAGCGGCGAAAGCGGGCTTACAAACAAAGGCTGCGACATCGTCTTCGACCGCGTCGGTTTCGCCTATGACGGAGGAAGGACGGTGCTCGAAGATATTTCTTTCACGGCGAGGCAGGGGGAGGTAACGGCCCTCGTAGGCCCCTCGGGCGGCGGCAAGACAACGGTGTCGCGCCTCGCGGCGCGCTTCTGGGACGTCGACAGAGGAAAGATATCCGTCGGCGGCATGGATATTTCGCAGGCGGATCCGGAGGAGCTGCTGTCGCTCTACGCGATCGTCTTTCAGGAGGTGACCCTCTTCGACAACACCGTCATGGAAAACATCCGCGTCGGCAGAAAAGACGCGTCGGACGAGGAGGTGCTCGCGGCCGGCAGGCTCGCCAACTGCGAGCGGTTCGTCGAGCGGCTTCCGCAGGGCTGGCAGAGCCGGATCGGCGAAAACGGCTGCGCGCTCTCCGGCGGCGAACGTCAGCGGATTTCCATCGCGCGGGCCTTTTTGAAGGACGCGCCTATCATACTGCTGGACGAGGCGACGGCCTCCCTCGACGTAGAGAACGAAACGCAGATCCAAGGCGCGCTTTCGCGGCTGATCAAGGACAAGACAGTGTTGGTGATCGCCCATCGCATGCGGACCGTGGCGGGGGCCGACAAGATCGTCGTCTTGGCGGAGGGGCGCGTAGCCGAGCAGGGCAGCCCCGCGGAGCTGATAAAGGCCCGCGGCCTCTATTGGCGGATGACGTCGCTTCAGAGTAGAGGGGGGAGATGGTCTCTGCGGAGCGCGTAAACGGAGCGGAGCCGGCTCCGCAGCTAAGCGCGCCCTCCGAGCATGGAGAAGGCGCACGAGTGGCGCCGAAGGCAAAAAAGTCGGCCCGCGCGCCCTTACCCAAAAGCTTTAATAACTGCCATTATGAAGCTGTATATGCCGTCTCCGGCAATAAGTCCGGATTCCCGAAGCTCCATGCTTTTGCTCCCCCAGATCGCCCTGTACACGACGGCGGCTACGACGCCAAGCCCGTACATGGGGCTGTTGATCAACAACCCCGTCGCCAGCAGCACGCCGACCGTCTTTTTTATTCCAAAGACAAGCTGTATCAGCGCGCCAAAGGCTCCCCATTTTATGAGCTGTCCGAGGATTTCCGGGTTTCGGCCGGCTTCGATCGCAGCGGCAAAAACCTTCGACACTGGAGCGAACGTACCAAGCTTGAAATATACGGAAACAAAGCAGGCTACCACGGCAAAACCGATCAGCGCGCCGATCATTTCCGCTATGAGCTGCTGCCTACGCCCGTCAAGCTCGTAAGCCAGGTTTCCGCTCTTTCCTCTCAGTATCCATCCCGTCTTCAAGTCGTACCCCATATCGGCAAAACACGGGCCGGTACAGGCAACATATCCCGTAAGGATGACTAGGGGCATTGTGGGAAACCCCATAAGCAGACCAAGAGAGAGGAATATAGTGGTGATGGCGAAGGCAGGGAACCATCCCGAGCGCATGGCGCAGATCCCGACAAGCATGGGAGAGATAACCGACGAAAGCGTCACCCAGAGGACCCAGATAATAATCTTAGCCGGGTCCATCTGCGCCATCATACCGGTTACCGCGGCAAGTACCGTCGCCGCAAGCGCGTTCAGGACAAGCGACGTACAGATCGCTTTCTGTACGCCGCGGTTCGAAACCGTGTAACTGTAAACCATGCCGTCCTCTTCCACCGTGTCGGAAGTATCTTTACCGCTCTTGTAAAGCATATTGCCCACTTGCAGCAGAGACATAAGCCCTGCGCCGACCATCACGCCCTGGGGGATGTAGGTCGCTCCTATATTAAAACCAAAAAACACCGGCGCATATGCGCGTATTAGCAGGCCGACGGCAAGGGCCGACATTGACCATATATTGGCAAGGAAAACTATGCCGATTCCCGCCATGGGCAGGCCGAACGATGCCCCGCCCGGGATTCCTATCCAAGCTGAGGGAATCCTTATCATATTGCCGACCGCGCCAGCCGCGATCCCCTGCAAAAGCCTCCGAATCTTCTCTCCACCCCTGTCTCCCGCCTCTATCGTCTCAGCTGTGGCGACGCCCGGGGGCCACGACGCCGAGGCCGGGTAGACCTTCGAATCGTATAGTTTATAAACAAAATAGATGCTGATAGCGGTAGCGGCGAAGGCGCCGACAAACATCGCCGGAATATACGGGCGCGCCCCCTTCACATAATAGATGATGCCGAGCGCGAGTATGCCGCAGTTTGACGCCGCGAAAGCCGCTCCGGAGCACATCGTCTGTACGAGGTTTTGTCTGTCCACGGAACGGAACTTGTCCATGCAGGAAAACGGTATCCTCGCAAGGGACATTGCGATTATCGCGCCCAAAATCGAAGTATTGGCGCCGAAGCCTGTTTTGACCAGCACCTGCATAGAAATTATAGCGGAGACTGCGGATACGAGGACGCTCAATAAAAAAGTCGCAGGCTCCGCAGTTTTTACATGAGTGATGCTCTTTGCCGTCTTCCGTTCCATTTACTACGCCTCCTTTGCAGCGGTAATGGGAAAAGCCGGCCCTTTGCAGACCGGCCGCACATGCTCTAATATCCCGCGATTCCGAGTTTACGGCAGTATTCCCTTATCTCCGGATGCCGATAGACGCCCTCCTCTTCAAATATTTTCCCGTCAAGAATGATCGTGGGATTTAAAACTATGCCGTCGGTATGTCCGGCCGCAGCCCACTCCTTGCCGAGAATGGACTTTCCCTGGCTCCCGACGCCAAATTCTATACAGCCGAAGACGCGCTCGTCCTCCACTATACGACCGGTCACCGCTCTGACACCCGGATTGAAACCGAGCGAATAATGCGCCAGCCTATACATATTTTCAGGGTCATTCAGCCCCTCCATCCACTGACTGAACACTCTCGCTTCGCGGCCACCGCGAATTTCGCTGACGCGTCCCTCGCGGAGAGTCATCGCAACCGGCTCGCTGAGCTTTCCGAGGCTCATAGGAGGAAAGAGCGCTCCGTCAAAAACGAGAGTACCCTCAATAGTTTCTTCTATCGGACACCAAGAGACTTGCCCTGCGAGCATAATGGGATAACCCTTTTCCGTCGCAAGCTTTCCTGAAAGCCGGACCCTACGTCCGCGATTGTACCCTTTAAGATCGGTACCCGCTTGGCTTTTCACAATTACCTCGTCGCTCTGCTGTATTATCCGCTGGATAGCGCCGCCCATTTCAACGACGAGAGGATAATCGATATTGCCGATAGTCCTTACCATCATCATAGCGTCCATGCCTGTAAGGTTTATATATCGCACACCTGCGGCAAGCGCCGCCCGGAAACAATTCGAATGCATGATCGAGGAATAGGTGAATTCGATCCAAACATCGCAGTGTTCGACCGCCGCCGCGATCGGCGCATAAGGTTCAAGGCAGGTCTCCGGCGCGGTAGGATAATATATGACCGCCGGATGACCGCCTATCGTGAAGACGGCGTTGGCTGTTACCTCCACGACCCTGCGGTCGGTACACGAGTCGCCGGTAATCACGACGCTTTCCCCGGGTTTGACCAACATAACGTCGCGCGCCAGCGTCATTGCCCCCTTAGCAAGTTCAAAACTCATATATTCGTCACGCGGTTCCATTCCGATTGTGAACATGGACATCCTCCTTCAGCGATGGATATGATATTAAGAGATTTTTATTGCATAAAGTTTATATCTTTTATTATTTAAAGTCATCGTTTATAAAGACAAATAATATTTCTAAATTTTACAATAAAAGATAAGTGCCCTTCGAGGGTTGATGTTTTTTATAAGAAAATGAAAAATATAGCCGTCTATTTTATATAAAACGACACATATCATTGTAATTTATAATTTTTACTATTAATTAACGCAATCTTCCTTGTACGTTATATAATATATTGCTGTAAGTGATTATAATTTTGCATAACTCAGATGTGATAAAAGATGATAAGAGTACGTCCAACGGTAAAACAGATGATCGAACAGGGCGGTTTTTCCGACTTCCGCGTTTTAGCCGGCGAAGCGGGCTTGGCAAAAAGAGAGGTAAAAACCGTGTGCGTCGTCGACGTGCCGGATATCGAGGGATGGATATTCGGCGGCGAATTTTTGCTAACGTCGGGCTATATCTTCAAAGACGATCCAGAGATGCTAATTCAGCTGATAGAGACCGCCGACAGGTACAATGCGGCAGCGCTCGGAGTAAAGGTGGAAAGATACATGGACCGGATGCCGCAAAACGTACTGCGGACGGCCGACAGGTTATCGTTCCCGCTGATAAGCATCCCCAGCCATTACGCACATACGGAGATAATAAACCCGGTGCTTATCACAATGTCGGAGCAGACGATTGAAATGGCGAACCTATCCGATAAGATTCACATGGAATTTTTTAACCTGCTGCTTTCGGACGGCTCAATCGATTCCATACTGTCGCTCATAAACAAATATATATCCCGAGAGCTGCTCTTCGTAGACGCGGCGACGGGAGAACGATACGCTCATACCACGTCGATGGAATTTAGCCAGCTGATCGACGACGTTCCCTTGCCCTCACTGATCGGACATTTCAGCCACGAAGAGATCGTCCTATGCGAGAAAATCCGCGGATATCTCTTCATGGACAGACAGATAAGCGGCGCCGTTCCCAAGATCGTCCTGAACCATGCGAAGGAGGCTTTGCTGCTTTCGCTAAAATGGAAACAAGAAAGATGGAAGTTGTTAAACGAAAGAGAGATTCATTTCGTTCAGGACATTCTCTATAAACGTTTCCGCCAAAAGTCGGAGGTCATGAGCCGCGGGCGCACGCTCGGCTGGAACACCGAGGGAGAAAAGGCCGTGGCGCTTGTAGGCATAAGCGCCGGCCGTTCCATGCAGCGTCCGCTTCACGAACCATATGCGCGCGCATTCAAAAAGATCCATTCCTTTATGAACGATATTCAAAAAGATATTCCCTATGCCATCCTTGAAAACGAAATGGCCTTTATTATGCACGCCCCTAAGGACGACTGGCTTCAAATAAAAAGGAAGATGACAAGTGCCTTTCGTGTCGCCGTGCGCAACATAAAGGCGCAGAGCGGACTTCAACTGATAATGGGGGTAGGTTCCCCTGTGGAAAATATCGTTTATTGCAACAAAAGCTTCCGCGAGGCCTCCAAGGCGCTGGTGCTGGCGCGGCAGAGGGAAGAGGCTAATGATCCGGTTTATTGGGAGGAAATGGGAGCTTACAAATTCCTCGCACCGATTCAAAATTCCAGGGAATCGCAGGAATTCGTCGACGAATATCTGGGAAAGCTTGTGGAGCTTGACGACGATGAAGACGACAAAGATTCTCTTTTGGGCACGCTTTTCTGTATCATAAACAACAACTGGCACCTGAAAGCGGCGGCGGCACAGATGGGGCTGCATTATAACACTATGAAATACAGGTGTAGAAAAATAGGCGAAATAATCGGTATGGATATGGACTCCCCTTCCGTCAGAATAAATCTTTCGTTCGCAATGGAGCTATATAAATTAAACAAAATCGGGAAGGAGCACGCAAAATGGGAAGAGTGAACAAAATGATACATGAAACAGTGGAGAGAAATTTTGACGAACAATTGCGCCGAACCAGAGAGATGATCCGTATAAAAAGCCTCCTCTGCGAAGAAAAGGCGACGGGAGATGATCCGTTGGGTCCAGACCTTTCCGCCGCGCTTGACACTTTTTTGTCGATAGCTCAGGAAATGGGTTTTAAAACAAAAAATATGGGCGGCTACGTCGGCTACGTAGAAATGGGAGTCGCAGACGCTCCGCTCATAGGCATACTGGCGCATCTCGACGTTGTCCCGGAGGGCGCTGCGGAACATTGGAAATACCCGCCTTACGCGGCGGTTATAGCGGACGATTGTCTTTACGGCAGAGGGGCGGTAGACGACAAGGGACCTGCAGTTGCAGCGCTTTTCGCCATGGCGGCGCTGCGCGGCTCAATGCCGCTGCACCGTAGATTCAGGCTAATTCTGGGGCTTGACGAAGAGAACGACTCCCGCTGCATAAAATACTACAAAGAGCACGAAGAGATACCAAGATACAGTTTCTCGCCCGACGCCTCCTTCCCTGCGGTCAATGCGGAAAAGGGTATTTTACGGGTCGTCGTGACAATAAAAGGGGAGCGGCGCGCCGCAGCGAGCGGGGGAGCCGAGCTGCTGTCGCTTCAAGGCGGAGACAAATTCAATGTCGTACCGGACAGCGCAAAGGCCGAGATATTGGACGACGGCGAGCTGATAGCGCTGCGAACCTCGGGCAGGGCTGCGCACGCGATGGAACCATATAAGGGCGACAACGCCGTACAGAAAATGCTACGAAAGCTTTTAACCGTGCCTTTACGCAAAGAGGACCATAAATTGATAGAGACGGCGGCGGCCATCGCGGGAGATGACTGGTCGGGAAGCTCTCTCTCCGTAAAATGCTCGGATGACATATCAGGAGAGCTGACTTGCAACTGCGCCGCAGCTGAGGGCAGGGTAAAGGACGGCGCTGCAGAGATACTCCTGAAATTCGACATCAGATACCCCGTTACCGTCCTTGCCGATAAAATAATCTCAAATATAGAAGCGACGGCGGCACGCTTCGGGGCTTCAATGAAAACAGCGACTCATAAGCCCCCTCTTTATGTGCCTGCGGAAAGCCACCTCGTTCAAACCTTACTGTATGCATACGAAGAAGTCACGGGCGAACGTCCCGAGCCGATCAGCATGGGCGGAGGCACTTACTGTCGATTCTTACCGAATTCCGTTTCGTTCGGTCCGGTGTTCCCCGACGAAGAAGAGGTCGCGCATCGTCCGAACGAGAGAATCTCATTAGATAATCTTCGCAAATGTACACATATATATGCCGAAGCGCTGATGAAACTTAACAAAGCGGAGTAGGAAGCGGAAACAACGGCGCCCACATCTGCTTAAAGGCACGGCAAAAAGACGCCGGTCCGCTTCAGTCTTCGAAATAGTCCTCGCAGCCGCAGAATTTTCCTTCTTTGAAAAATATCCTCGGTACTCTTTTGCTTATGCCGCAGGTTATTTCGTAGTTTATCGTCCCGGCGAGCCTCGCTATCTCGTCGGCGGTGATTTTTTCTCCGCCGCTTTCGCCGATCAGCGTCGCTTCGTCGCCGTCTTCGACGCCTTCTATGTCGGTGACGTCGGCCATCAGCTGATCCATGCAGATATTTCCGGCGATCGGCGCTTTTTTGCCTCTTATGACGACGCTGCCTTTGTTCGAAAGGGCGCGCGGATAGCCGTCCGCATAGCCGACGGGGATCGTCGCGAGCGTCGTCGGACGCGTCGTCACAAAGGTACCGCCGTAGCCGACGGGCGTCGACGGCGCTATCTTTTTGACGTATACCACGCGGCTCTTCAGCTGCAGCGCCGGGCGCAGATCGAGCTCCATGTCGTTGAGCTGATTAGAAGGGAACATGCCGTATAGCGCGACGCCGGCGCGCGCTGCGCTGAAACCATGGTATCCGCAGTCCATTATCGCAGCGCTGTTCTCGCAGTGCGTCAGCGGAAATTTTATGCCGCGGGCCGCCAGTTTCTCTATCATTTCGCGGAAGAGCGCGACCTGCCTGTCGCTCGGCGCTTTGTCGCGCTCGTCGGCTCTCGCCAAGTGCGTGAATATCCCCTCGAGGCGGACGTTAGGCAGGCGGCTTATTTTTTCTATTTCGTCGACGGACGCGTCGTTCGGCTCAAAGCCGATTCTTCTCATGCCGGTGTCGATTTTTATATGCATTTCGGCGGTGAGGCCTATTTCCGACGCGACGCGCGAGGCTTTTTCCGCGAATTTTCTTTCGTAGACGGTCAAGCGTATTTTATTTTTAACGGCGTCGGCGATTCTGTAGGATGGCATGAAGCCGAGCGTGTAGATCGGCTTTCCCGTTCCTTTCTTCCGCAGCTGCAGCGCCTCTTCTACGGTCGCCACCGCGTAGGCGTCGGCGACGCCGGCGAGCGCGGCCGAGACTTGAGGCGCCCCGTGTCCGTAGGCGTCGGCCTTCACGACGGCGACGAATTTTTCGCCGGCGGGCATCATGCGTCGCAGCAGCTCCGCGTTGTGCACGATTTCGTCCAAATTTATTTCCGCGTATACGCGGCAGCATTTTTCTTTTGCTTCAATTTCTTTCATTACGCACCAGCTCAAATGATTCTTTTTCCGCGGGGCGCCCCGCGCTCCTCTTGATTATACCGCGCCCGCGTCTATTTGTTTTTCAGATATTCTTCGGCGTCCTTTCTCGCTTCTTCGGCGAGCGAAAAATCTTTTCTGAGGTCGGCTATTTTGAAGTTCGCGAGCCCGTGCTGCGCCAAGCCGGCGAGCTCGCCTTCACCGCGCTGTTCGAGGTCGGCCCTCGCTATCGCGAATCCGTCGTCGGTCGCGGCGAAGGCTCTGAGGCGTTCCGTCTCGCCTCCGCTCCCGGCGATGAGCACGCAGACGCCGCGGCGCGCGCCGCGGCCGACGCGTCCGCGCAGCTGATGCAGCTGCGAGAGGCCGTAGCGCTCGGGGGATTCTATCACGATGACCGTGGCCTCGGGCACGTCGACTCCGACTTCGAGGACCGTCGTTCCGACGAGCAGCTGCGATTTTCCGTCGCGGAAGGAGGCTATCGCCGCGTCTTTCTGTTCCGCGCCCATGCGGCCGTGTATCAGCGAGATTTTTATCGGCGGAAGTTTTTTCTTCAGCCATTCGAAGCGCTGTCCCGCGGCCGGGAGCGTAGAGCCTTCATCTTCCTCGACGCGCGGACATATCCAGTAGACGCGCCCGCCGTGCGCTATTTCTTCGGCGATGAAGCGCAGCAGCTTCGGCAGCGCCGCGACGTCTATCACACGCGTTGCCGGAGGCACACGCCCCGCCGGCTTTTCGTCTATCACGGATATGTCCATGTCGCCGCAGAGGGTCTGCGCCATCGTGCGCGGTATCGGCGTCGCGCTCATCATCAGCAGGTGCGGCCTCCCGCCGTCTTTCAGCAGGCACGCGCGCTGCCTGACGCCGAAGCGCTGTTGTTCGTCTATTATCACGGCTCCGAGGTTTTTGAAGTGCAGTTCGTCGGAGAGCAGCGCCTGGGTGCCGGTGACGACGTCGATCGAACCGTCGAGCGCTCCCGCTAAAGTTTCGCGCCGCACGCGAGCCGGCATTTTGGATTTCAGCATCGCGCAGACGACGCCGGCAGGAGCCAAGTATTTCAGCGCCTGGGCGTGCAGCTGCTCGACGAGCGTTTCCGTGGGGGCCATCAGCGCGCACTGCGCGCCGCCGTCGCAGACGCAGGCCGCGAAGGCCGCCGCGACGAGCGTTTTGCCGGAGCCTACGTCGCCCTGCAGCAGGCGCGATATCGGAGCGCCGGAGGCACCGTCGTTTATTATCTCGTCGAGGGCTTTCTTTTGCGACGAGGTGAGAGAAAAGGGAAGGGAGGAGACGAACGCGTCGAAGCGAGCGCCTTTGACGAGCGGGAACGAGCGGCAGCACTCGCGCTCTCTGCGCCGTTCCGCGAGCAGCAGATGGAGCTTGAAAAGTTCTTCGTAGGCGAGGCGCCTGCGCGCCTCTTTCCAGCTTTCCGGCGACTGCGGGAAGTGCATCTCGCGCAGCGCGTCGGCGGCGGAGAGCAGTCCGTTTTTACGGGCGACGCTCTGCGGCAGCTCTTCGGGCATGAAGGGAAGGTATTCTTCGACCGCTCGCTTCGCGGCGGAGCGCAGCGTTTTCTGCGTTATTCCTTCGACGGCCGGATAGATCGGTATTATGCCGCAGAAGGAGCTTTCCTCTTGTTCGTCCCGCCCGCGGCATATTGTGAATTCCGGCTCGGTCATTTCGAATACGTCGCCGTGCAGCAGCGGCGTGCCGTAGAGCAGCAGCGCCGCGCCGTCCGCAAGGGTCTTTTCCAGCCGGCGGCGGTTGAACCAGGCGGCGCGCAGCTCTCCGGTGCCGTCCGATAGGAGGCAGGTCGTTATGCGCCGCCCTCCCGAGAGCATCTTCGTCTCCGCGCAGCGCACCGAGGCGCGGACGACGGCCGGGAAGCCCGGCACGAGGGCTGAGATATTTTTCTTGCCGCGCCTGTCTTCGTAGCGGCGCGGCAAAAGAAAGAGAAGGTCGCGGACGCTGCGTACGCCGAGTTTTTCAAAGAGCGCGCGGCGGCGCGGCCCGATGCCTTTCAATTCGGATATCGGAGAGTCTATTTTGTCCTGCCGGGCTTTTCCCGACGCTCCGGCTTTATTTTCAGTCCTGTTTGCCAATCAGATCCTCAGGATTCACGCCGAGCAGTCCGTAGGCGGCCTCAAGATCTTTGCGGCTGTTTTTCTGCTCCTGACCCTCCGGCTGGTTCTGAGATTCGGCCGGGCTCTCCGCTTCGTCCTTCGGTGCGTCTTCGAGCACCGCTTCGACGGCGCCCCTCAGCTGCGACGCGTTGATGGACTGCGTCAGCTGGTTGTCGAATTTCGCGAGCATTCCGCGGAATTCCTGCGCGTACATGTCGCGGATGTTGCGTATCTGCTCCACTCCGGCGCGGAGACGCTTCACCTCTTCGGCGGTGTCACGGCGCATCGCCTCGGCCTCGGCACGCGCGTCCTCGAGGATTTTGTTCGCCTGCTCGCGAGCGCTCTTCACGCGGTCGTCTGCGCTCTTCTGAGCCATCAGCAGCGCCTCGTGCAGCACGTCCTTCATGCGATCGTATTCGGCAAGGCTCTCCTGCTTCGCGGCCAGCTCCTGCTCGAGTTCCTTGTTTTTCTTGTTGTACGCCTGCAGGGCCTCGGCGACGTTGTCAAGAAATTCGTCCACCTCGGCGGTATCGTACCCTCTGAGGCTCTTCTTGAACGACTGATTGACGATATCAAGCGATGTCAAAAGCTCCGGCATTTATTCCGCTCCTTTGTCGATAGTATTTTTATTATTATAATTTCTTTTCCCAAAAATCGCACTCCCGATGCGCACGATGGTGCTTCCCTCTTCTATCGCGACGCGGAAGTCGCCGCTCATGCCCATCGAGAGTTCAGGCAGCGGGAGCCCCGAGGAGCGCCGCAGCTTTTCGCGGAGCTCGCGCAGCGCGGAGAAGATCCTTCTCAGCTCGCCTTCGTCGTCGGTGTCGCGCGCGACCGTCATGAGGCCGCGCACCTCTACGCGCGGGCAGCTTTCGAGTACGGCGCCGAGCGCCGCGGGCGCCGCCTCCGGCGCCAGACCGCCCTTCGCTTCTTCGCCGGAGACGTTCACCTCGATGAAGACCGGATAAGCGGAGACGCACTTCTCACCCGCTATTCTGTTTATGGCCGCCGCGATCCCGGCCGAATCGACGCTCTCTATAAGGTCGAAGGTCTCCATCGCGCGGCGGATTTTGTTTTTCTGAAGCCTGCCGATCATATGCCACGGGCAGGACGTAAGCCCCGGCGGCCAGGCCGCGCGCTTCGCGGCCGCCTCCTGGACTCTGTTCTCCCCGATAAGGTCGACGAGCGGTGCGGCCTCCTCCATCGCTTCAAGCGAATGATACTTAGTCACGCCCATCAGCTTTACCCTCGACGCGGCGCGCCCGCTTTTCGCCGCGGCTTCGGCTATCTCTTCCCTGACCTTCGCGACCTTTTCCGCGATCCCGGCTACCATAGCTGTATCCTTCCCTCACGCGCCTCCGCGGCGTTTTCAACTATCGCGTCTCCTACGGAGACGCCATTTGTCACGAGAAATTTATTGTTCTCTATCATAATGCCTTCGACGGGCGTGAATATGACGCGCGCGCCGCGCACGAGATACAGCCCGCGGCTGCCGTTTTTCTCCAGTATGGCGCTCTCCGGCACGAGCGCACCCTTCGTGAGCCCCGCGTCGATAGTCAGAGTGTAGTTGCGCGAAAGCACGAGGTCGGGAGGGAACCACGGCATCGTCACGTATATCTTCGTAAGCTCGCCCGACTTCTGCGTGACGCGTATGTCAGCTCTTGAGACGGTGTCGTCGACATCCATTCTGACGCGGAATTTTTTGCGCCGTATCTGCTCCTCGGCGTCGCCCTTCAGCTTCATATAGCCGAGAAAGCGGAGGTCCTGCGGCTGCTCGATTATCTTGCCTATAGTCCCGCCGCGCGATGCCGACGCGCCGTCCGCTATGAAGCGCAGCTTGGCAGGCTTCTGGAAGAATTCGGCGCTCTCCTGCCAGAGCTCCGAGTAGCGCCACCTGCTCTCCTGTCCGTCGACGCCGGCGACGAAGTAGCCCTGCTGGAAGGCCTTCACCTCGCGCCCTCCGACCCGCGCGACGACGGCGCCGCGCGCGACGCGGACAGGCCCCTTGCCGAGCGGGAAGGAAAGCTGCCCCGAGGCCGGAGCCTTCAGCAGTGCCTCTTTCCAGAGCAGCAGCCCCTTGACATTTATAACGTTTATCTCTATGCCGGGGACGGCCCACGTTATCCCGGGGTGCAGATATTCGTAGCGGTTGAAGTAGGACTTGAAGCCCCATGCCCACAGCGCTGCTATGGCCGCGACGCCGAGCCAGTATGTTATGCGGAAACTTCTTTTTTTTTCTTCCGGCTTATAGCGTCTGACCATTTTGCCGTCCTTTATTCGATTCCGAGCAGCGGCGGAACTTCCGCAATGTCCGCCACGACGCACCACGCGCCGGCTTCGGCTAGCTTTTCTTTTCCGAAGTAGCCCGTAGCGGAGCCTATGCCGCGCACCGACGCGGCGACCGATGTCTTCATGTCTATATCCGTGTCGCCGACGTAAAAGGAATTTTCGGCGTCCGCGCCGAGACGTCCCATCGCCGTAAAGAGCGCCTCCGGGTCAGGCTTGGCCTTCGTTATGTCTTCGAGCCCGACGACGGCATCCATGTACGGCGCGATGCCGACGCCCTCTACGACCTTACGCGCAAAGCGGCGGTTCGACGCGACGCCGGTCTTTACGCCCGCGGCGCGCAGCTTTGAAAGCGTCGGCAACACGTTTGCAAAAAGGCGGATCTCGCTCTGCTCCAAGCCGCGAAAGTTTTCGCGGTAATACGCCAGCCATTCGTCTTTATAATCGCCCCAATAGAGGCGCCAGCTCTCTTCCACCGGCAGCCCTATGCCTTCTAGCACTTTCTTTCTTGAAATCGTCGGAAGCCCGAACTTCGCCGCGACAAGATTCGTGCACTTGTGTATCGCGTGGCTGCTGTCGGCGAGCGTCATGTCAAAGTCAAATATTACCGCCTTCGTATCGTTCACACTAATCAACTTTTATTACAAATCCCTTCAGATAATTTGTCTCCGGCGCGGAGAGCAGCGCCGGATGGTCCGCCGGTTGGCATATCTCGCTCGCGACGCGGCAGTTCGCCTTAACGTCCTTAGCGGCCGAGGCCAGCACGTCGAGCAGCATCTCGCGCGTGAAAGCGTGGCTGCACGACAGGAAAAGCATGTATCCTCCTTCAGAAAGTCGGCGCAGCCCTTGCAACGCGAGCTCCTTATAGCCGCGCCGCGCCGAATCGAGCTGCCCCTTTCCGGGCGAGAAAGGCGGCGGATCCATGACGACTATATCGTAGCGCGCCCTCTCGGCGTCTAACTCGCGCAGTACGTCGAAGGCGTTGCCGCATACGAATTTCGCCCTGCCGTCGTCCAGGCCGTTCAACGCGATATTTTCCTTAGCACGGTCGAGCGCTCCTTGAGACTGGTCTACGGCCGTCACCGATGCCGCGCCGCCGGCGAGGGCGCGAAGTGTGAAATGCCCCTGATACGAGAAACAGTCGAGTACGCTCGCGCCGCCGTAAAGGGAATCGAACAGCGCGGGAACGCCGCGCACGTCGAGATACGCGCCAGTCTTCTGTCCGCCCGCTACGTCGACGCGCTCCAAAAAACCGCCTATCCGCACCTTCAGCGGCTCCTCCGGCATATCGCCGAGAAGCGGCTTTATCTCGCGCGGTATCCCCTCTTTTTCGAGGTACTTTGTGTCGTTGCGCAGTATCACCGCGGATAATTTTTTTACCTTGCGGAATATCTTCGCCACCTCTTCGGCGTGGCGGTACCAACCCATTATCGAGAGCTGCAGCACGAGCACGTCGCCGTAAAGGTCGGCCGTTATGCCGGGCAGCCCGTCCCCCTCGCCGTGCACCCAGCGGAAGGCCTCCTCGCCGGCGCACCACTTTTTTCTGTAATCTAGCGCTCTCTCGACGCGCCTGCGCAGCAGCTCCATCTGGTCCGGCTCGCGGCTGCCGAAGGAGAGCACGCGGAGGCAGAGCTCGCTATCGCTCCACAGCCCCCAGGCGACGCGCTCCCCGCTTCTTTCTTCGAGCGGCACTATATCGCCGGGCGCGCACTGCGGCAGTTGCAGCAGATTCCCTTTGAATATCCACGGATGCCCGCGCTTTATGCGCTCCGCGCCGGCCTCGTTCAGCAGAGCGCGGCGGAGCAGCCGCCTGTCGTTAGCCATTCCGCTTGTCGCCGACTATCACGGCGAAGGCGTCGTGGTTGTGTATGCTCTCGTGGCTCGCGACCGAAACGCGGTACCATAAGACGCGCGGCTCGGCCCGCATCGCGAGGGCGAGGTCGCGCACCGCGTCTTCCACGAATTTCGGGTGCATATACGCGCGCTCGGTGACGAATTTTTCATCCTCGCGCTTCAGCAGGCTGTATATCGGCGCGGAGGCGCAGTCGTCGGCCATCTTCACAAACTCTTCGAGCCATACGAAGCCGGAAAGCCGCACCTCCATCACGGCGTGAGCGCGCTGATTGTGCGCGCCGAAGTCGGAAATTTCCTTCGAGCAGGGACAGAGAGTCTGTATCGGCGCCGTCACCGTCGTAACAAGGTCAAATTCGTCGTCTACTAAAGAGGCGTCGAAGCGCACGTCGCAGCGCACGCGCCCCTTAGCGCCGCTGACCGGCGCGGATTTCGTTATAAAGTACGGGAAATCGAATAGCGCGTGCGCGTCCCTCGCCGCGAGCCTCGCGCGCAAAGTTTCGAGAAGCCCCTCCATGTTGTGGAAGGTAACGCGCTTTTCCTGAGAGCTCAGCACCTCGACGAATCTGCTCATATGCGTGCCCCTGTAGTCGCGCGGCAATGAGACTGAGAGGCTCACGTTCGCGATCGTCTCCTGAGTCCCGCTGTCGCGGTCCGGCACCGCTATCGGCCACGAAATGTCGCGTACGCCGACGCGGTCTATCTCAAGATTTCTGTCGTCCGTTTCGTTCTGGACGTCACGCATCTTTTACATCCTCCCTGCGGCACACCACGAAGGAGCCCTCCGTCTCCCAGAGGCACACCTCGCTTAGGCGGCAGTTCTCACGCACCAGAGCGCCGTCGAGCGCGCGGAATATCCACATCGAAATATATTCCGCTGTAGGCTGCGGCAGGATGTCGTTTATATAAGAGTGGTCGAGCTTGGAAAGCACGAGTTCGCCGACAATCTTTTTCAGTTCGGCGAAGTCGCAGATCATGCCCTCGGCGTCGGGCGCGCCCTCGAGCGTGACGCGCAGATGGTACGTATGGCCGTGCAATCGCTCACATTTGCCGTGATAATGTATAAGGTTGTGCGCGGCGTCGAATTTAAAATCGCGGCATAGCAGCATAATCATCCCTCCCGATTTAGCGCCGTCTTTTGCGGCGGGACGTCGTTCGCAAACGCCGGCACAGACACGATAATAGATGATTGTATCACGCAACCGGCGAAATTGCCTATTTTAGGGGGAAATATTATAATTCACAGACTAAGTATCTGCAAATCGGAGGGATGGGAATGGAAGGTAAAAAGGTTGTAACGCTGCTTCTCGGAAGCCCTCGCAAAGGCGGCAACAGCGAGCAGCTTGCCGACTCTCTCGCAAAGGGCGCCGAAGAAAAAGGATGCGAGGTCCGCAAGGTGCGCCTCGCGGGCAAAAAACTAAACGGCTGCTTCGACTGCCGAAAATGCTGGAGCACCGGCGCGCCGTGCGTCCAGCGCGACGACATGGCGCAGGTGTACGAAGACATAGCGGCGGCCGACGTACTCGTCTTCGCGACGCCGCTCTACTTCTATTCGTGGAGCTCACAAATCAAGCCGGTGTGGGACAGGCTGCTGCCCTTCTACGCCGAAAACGCGAAGATAAAGGTCGCGTGCAAAAAGGCGGCGCTGCTCGCTGCTGCGGGAGACGCCGAGGATAACGTCTTCGACGGGCTCAAGGCCTCCTTCCGCCTCGCATGCGGCTTCACGAAATGGGAGATAGCGGGAATGATCTGCGCCGCCGGCATGTACCCGAAGAGCGACATGGCCGAAAAGGGCGGAAAGTTCCTCGCGGAAGCCTATGAGCTCGGCAAAAAGCTGTAAGGCGAACTTGGAAAATTGGAAAACATCCTTGTAACGGGGGGGGCCGGCTTCATCGGCTCCCATACCTGCGTGACGCTGCTCGATGGCGGATACTCCGTCGTCATAGCGGACGATTTCTCTAACAGCGGGCCGAGGTCCCTCGACGCTATCCGCGCGATAACGGGGCGCGACTTCCTCTTTTACGAGGTGGACGTTGCGGAGGCGGCGGCCGTCGAGAAAATTTTCGGCGAAAATAAAATCGACGGCGTGATTCATTTCGCAGGCTTCAAAGCGGTCGGCGAATCTGTGGAAAAGCCGCTCGAATATTACCGCAACAACCTTCTCAGCACGATAGAGCTCGCGCGCGCCTGCGCCGCGCACGGCGTGCCGAAGTTCGTCTTTTCATCGTCGGCGACGGTCTACGGCGGCGGCGAGCCGCCCTTTCTCGAGAGCGCGCCTCTTATGCCGGCGACAAATCCCTACGGCGAGACGAAGGCCGTCTGCGAAAAAATCCTGACCGACGCGGCGCGCGCGAACAAAGGCCTGTCGGTCTCGCTGCTGCGCTACTTCAACCCCGTCGGCGCGCACGAGAGCGGGCTGCTGGGCGAAGCGCCGAACGGCGTTCCCAACAACCTGATGCCCTATATAACGAAGGTCGCGAAGGGCGAGCTGAAAGAGCTGAGAATCTTCGGAGGCGACTACGACACGGCGGACGGCACCGGCGTGCGCGACTACATACACGTGATGGACCTTGCGGAGGGGCACGTGGCAGCGCTGAAAAAGGCTCCGGCGGGCGTCTCCGTCTACAATCTCGGGAGCGGCGTCGGCACCTCGGTGTTGCAGCTCGTCGCGGCTTTCGAACGCGTGAACAGCGTAAAGATAGCGCGCCGGATGGCGCCGCGCAGGCACGGCGACATAGCGGCATGCTGGGCCGACGCGGGCAAGGCCGAGCGCGAGCTCGGCTGGAAGACGCGCCGCACGATAGAAGATATGTGCCGCGACGCATGGAGATTCGAGAAGGGCTTCGCCGGATAAAAAATTTTCCCGTATAAGAGCGCGCCCGCGAAATAAAAGCGTGGACGCTCTTATTTCCCTGCGAGGCGCGCTTTCGACAGCAGCGCTTCGTACTCTTCCGGCGTGTCCATGTCTTTGAAGTGCGCGGCCGGCGCCGGGACGAGCTCGACCTCTTCGGCGAAGCGCTTCAGCATGTTTCTTCCGCCGGCGTCGCCGCTCGCGTCGGCGAATCTTTTCTTCCACAGAGCGCGGTAGAACATCGGGTGCCCGAAGACGCCCTCCCGGCACGGTGCGAGGACGCTCTTGCCGGGCGACAGCGCCGAAAATTTTTCTGCGAGCGCCGCCATATCCTCCGAGCTAACGAGGGGAAGGTCCCCCAGCATTATGCAGAAGTCCGCGCCCTCCGGCAGCATCGCGAGCCCTATCGCAAGAGAGCTCGACTGCCCGCGCTCCGGGGCCTCGTTAACGCGCGTCTCCACGCCGGGCGACGACGCTATTGCGGCCGCGACCTCGCGCGAAAGTACCGCGTTTATCTTCGAAAAGCCGGCGCCGCGAAGGTTGTCGATGACGCTCTCGACCACCGTTTTGCCGCCGAAGGGCAAAAGCAGCTTTTGGCGCCCCATCCGCGTAGAAAGCCCCGCGGCGAGCAGTATCGCCTGCATCTTCATCTCTCCGTATATCCGTATAATATGTTTTCCCGCTCAGAGGCGCAGAGCACCGCGTCATAGCTTTCCAGCAGCGCCGGGATGATCCACGCGAGCCGGCCGCGCGCCCCTTCGTCCGCTTCGTCCCACTTGTTGAGGATGAGGATTTTTTCCGCCGCGCGCGGCGCGTTTTTCAGCGGCCCGTTTTCTTCGCAGCGCAGGTATTTTAAATACTCGCGCTCCGTTATCGCAGCGCCCTCTTCGAGGCCGTGAAGGGCGCGGAACGCTTCGGCGCGGAAGACGCTTTCCTCGTCCGCCCTTTTCCCAAGGGCGTCGACGCCGGCGACCGCGAGCACGAAGCGGCAGTCTTGAGGCACCGGAGGCTCGTGGTCGCCGTAGCACTTCAGCGAGCGCCCGCGCGATCCGTCGCACTCTGCCACAACGAAGTCCGCCGCTCCGCCCGCAAGAAGCATTTCCAGCTCCTGCGGAGAGTAGCCGTGAAGTTTGTTCTTTTCATCCCGCAGCACCCCAGCCGCGGTGAGCGAAGGGCGCGGCTTCGCGGCTAAGAACGCGGCGCAGCTCCGTGCGTCGCCGATAAATACGTTTTCGCATTCGTCCGGCGTCGGCGAAAAAATTTTCGTCGTCGCCGTAAACAGCACGCGGCGCCTCTTCGCAAGCTCGCGCCCGAGGCCGTAAAGCAGCGTCGTCTTGCCTCCGCCGCCCGTTATGGCGGCGACCGCTTCGCCGCCTCGCTCCACCCTGCGCGCCAAAAATGAAAAAAGTTCCGTCACGGGCGCGGCCATTTATCGACGCGCGCCGCTCTGCGGCAGATTTTTATCGACGATCACGCCTCTGTTAGTTTCGCCGTCCATATAGACCGCGAAGCTGCCGCGATAGACGCGCACCGCGTCGTTTTTGCAGGTCTCGCACTCAACGCCTTCGAACCATTCGGAATTGAAAATGTTCCTATCTTCTCCGGCGAAGACCGGCATGTAAAGCACACCGTCGACCTCGAGGTCGGAGAAGAAGTGCGTGCCGTAGGAGAGCTCCGGCATGAAGCCGAGGCGCGGTATGCCGAGCTCCACCATCACGCGGCAGTGCGTCAGCTCGCTGTACTGCACAGGGACGCCGAGTTCGGGGTTGCTCGAGCCGATGCGCCCCGGCGCGACTAATATATACGGTTCGTCGGAGGCTCCGTTGATGTCGCCTATCAGCCTCGCGGTGCCGTAGAAGTCGCGATTCGCGTAGTAGCGCCCGTAATCGACGTAGATTATTTTCGAAATGCCGGCTATAGAGCCGTGTGTGACCATCCTGTCGGCCTGAAGCAGTATCTGTTTCTCCGCTACGGCGGGAATGCCGCCTTCGTTCTGGGCGTTCGACCAGAAGGGACGCGACTGTATAAGGCAGAGGGAGTCCTCCGTCGGTTCATAGGCGAACTCCATGTCAGCCGGCAGCCCCATCTCCGCTTCAAGAAGTTTCAGAGTCTTCTTCATCCTTTTATAAAAGCCGGGATATTTCTGCGGGAATTCGTCGAAGGTGAAGCATATCTTCGTTCCCGGCTGCAGCGCCGACATGTTTTTCATGACTTGCGAGAAGGCCCCCTCGCCGTCGGCGTAGCCGTATATCTGAGCGTAGGCGCTGAAATCCGGATGGTATTTTATCAGCTGGCGCCACTCCTTTTTTATGTCGAGCGTCGTCAGCGCGTCGGGGTTATCCCTGTCTATGACGTGGAAGGATTCCTGCGCTATCGCGGCGATCTTCTCCGGAGAAAAACCCTCGGGGCGCAGTATCGGATTGGAGAGCGAGACCGTGCGCGCGTATCCGCGCTTCGTGCTCATGGTCCCCATCCCGAAGACCATGCGCATCAGGCCGTCCTCCTGCCTTATTCGTGTCGTCCAGCGCCGGAAGTTCTGCGAATAGCCGACGCCGGCGATCGTCGGATAGTAATATCTGCCTCGCCAGCGTCCAGCCATGCGGATTATTATTATCCCCATGTCGTCCTCTCCGAGCCTGTGCCTCTCCCTGTACTCCTCCGCGGCGGGGAAGAAGGTGCGCGAATAGACGCGCTTCACCTCCCTTTCGACGGCAGCGGCACGCTCGGCGGCGCCGCCCTTGTCGTTGCAGAGGAAGGTCGTCAGATATTTTCCCGCGAAAGAATGCTTGACGTCGTCTTCAAGGCGGCTCGAACTCCTTATCGCGACGGGATCGTTCATCTCGGCTAAGAACTCCTCGATGAATTTCCGCGCGTCTGCGGGCAGGGGGGCCGCAAGAAAAGCCTCTTCGACGCGCCGCGGCTCTTTGCAGGAAAGCAGAGCCCGCAGCCCCGGCACGTTTTCAAGAAAGCGGTGGAATATCTCTACGCTCAGATATATCGAGCTCGGAAGCTTCGTCTTCGCGAGCTCCTCGTCGCCGCTGTCGCGCAGCTTCCGCAGCGCGAAGAGCAGAGAGCGCCCCTTGCCGCCTATCGTGCCTTTGCCGAGTATCAGCGGCGCGAACTCCGGATCGTCTTGAGGCTCCCACTCAAAATAAAGTTTTTTCGCCCGAGGGTCTTCCATCATTTTTCCCCCTTTCCTCCTACGCTTCGGTCTATCACGACGCCGACCTCGCTCTCTCCGTCGAGCAGAACGTCGAAGAGTCCTTCATACAGGCGTACCGCGGGATGCCCCGTCTTCTTCCAAGGATGTCCGTCGAACCACTCCCTGTTGAAGACGTCACCTTTCTCCCCTTCGAAGACAGGCAGATAAAGGGTGTTGTCGCCGTCCAGGTCGAGGAAGAAGTGGGTCCCGTAGGAGAGCTCCGGCGCCATTCCCTTCTGCGGGATGCCGAGCTCGGCGAGACAGCCCGAATTCGATATCTCATTATAGCGCACCGGCACGCCGAGCAGCGGGTTCGAACTGCCCCAACGCCCCGGGCCGACCAGTATGTAACGTTCGTCCTTCATCGTATCGTTAACGTCGCCGACGGCGCGCGCGACGTCTGAGAAGTCCGGCCGCTTGCCGTAAATGTCGGGGTCGACGTAGACGATGTGGCGCGCCCCTTCGAGCCTTCCATTCGCGACCATGCGGCTGCCGCGCAGAATCACTTCGTCGGGCGGTGTCTCGGGAATCTCGACGCGTCCCCTGTCGTCGTAGACGGAAAGCGGGCGCAGCTGCACCAGCGTTAAGCGGTCGGAATCCGCCTCGTAGGCGAACTCCATGTCGACCGGCAGCTGAAGCTCTTCTTCGAATAGGGAAAGCAGCGCTTTGAGGCGCGAGAAGAGCTTCGGGCAGCGCGACGGCAGCTCGGAAAAGGTGAACACCGGGCGCGGCATCACGAGGTTGCCGCGGTCCGTGTGTATCCAGTGGAAGGAATTTTCGCTGAACCATTCGAGGTACGCCGAAGCCATCTTATGCTTTTTCAGCACCTCTTTGACGTGTTTCGAGATGTGCAGCGAGGAAAATTTCCGCTCGTCGAGGTCGACGTAGTCGAAGTGCTCCTGCGAGTGGGTGACTATCTCTCGAGGCTTCGTCCCCTCAGGGCGCAGGTTCGGATTTGTAAGGTAAAAGGTCCTGGCGTAGGCGCGGTCGACGGTGCGCGTGCCGAGGCCGAAGCAGATGCGCGCGACGCCGTCCTCCTTCCTAATGCGCGGCGACGGACGGCGGAAGACCTTCGAAAACGCCGCGCCGGCCATCTCCGGGTAGAACATGCTGCCGTAGCGGCGCCCCTCTATCGGCTGAATCAGCACCGCCATGCGCTCGCCGCCCCATTTTATACCGTGCTTGCGCTTATATTCGCGCGCCGACGCGTTGTAGGTCGACGCGTAGACCATCTTTATCGCGCTTTCGAGCTCCGCGCGGCGCGCCTCCTTCGTACCGGCGTTCGACGAAAAGACCGTCGCGTACTTGCCGGCGAAGGAAAGGTTCACGTCATCCTCGAGCGTCGACGAAGAGCGGACGGAGATAGGGACCTCGATGAAAGAAAGAATTTTTTCCAGCGGCTCCTCCAACGACGGGGGCAGAGAGGCCTCCGCGCAGATCCTGTACAGCTCCGGCGCGTCGGAATGCTCGCGCAGACTCTCGAGGCGCTCCCAAAGGCCGTTGAGCTCCATAAATTCGTCGAAGGCCGACGTAGTGACGACGAACGAATATTCCGGCATATGCACGTCTTCGAGAAGCCCGTTTTTTTCGAGCACGTGATGGGCGAAGGAGAGCCCCTTGGCCTTGCCCCCGATGCGTCCGCCGCCTATCATCCAGCCGCGCTCCAGATAAAAAGGCTCCGGTTCAAAGCTCCTGTAAAAATCTCCATAATTCATGAAACATATCCCCCCTGTACAAACGGCAAAAGTCCCGCGTAAATTTTTTATAGCTTATCATTATAAACTATTTCTGCGTTTAAGTTATGAAAAAACGGGGAATATTACGCAGCCGTCGGAGGAAAATATAAAAAATGCGGCCCGGCAAAACGCCGGCCGCATTCACAGCGCAATTAGGCGAGCTCTACTTTTTCGCCGCACCCTGCTTGGCGACCGCAGCCTGAGCGGCCGCTATCGCTTCAGCGTCGCCGAGGTAGTAGTGCCTTATCGGCTTCATGTCGTCTCCAAGCTCGTAGACTAGGGGCACGCCAGTCGGTATGTTTATCTCAAGGATATCTTTTTCCGAAACGTCGTCAAGGTATTTGACGAGCGCACGGATGCTGTTGCCGTGCGCCGCGACGATGACGCGCCGGCCGGCCTTCACGTCGGGGACTATGGCCTGTTCCCAATACGGCACGACGCGCGATACCGTGTCGGCGAGACATTCGCCGAGTGGAAGCTCCTCTGCGGAAAGCGACGCGTAGCGGCTCTCGCGTCCGGGCCAGCGCTCGTCGGATTTTTCTAGGAGAGGCGGGCGCGTCGCGTAGCTGCGGCGCCATATCTTCACCTGCGCGTCCCCGTACTTCGCCGCGGTGTCGGCCTTGTTCAGCCCCTGCAGCGCGCCGTAGTGGCGCTCGTTGAGGCGCCACGACTTCTCCACGGGGATCCACATCAAATCCGTTTCTTCGAGGACTGCCCAGAGCGTTTTTATCGCGCGGCGCAGCACCGACGTAAAGGCCTTGTCGAATACGTAGCCTTCCTTCTTCAGCAGCGCTCCGGCGGCCTTCGCCTCCGCGAGCCCCTTCTCGGAAAGCGGCACATCCTGCCAGCCCGTGAAACGGTTCTCTTTATTCCACTCGCTTTCACCGTGTCTTATCAGAACTATCTTATACATAAGAGCGCCTCCAGCTGATTTTGTAGGAACTTCGGCTACATTGTCGGCCGTCGCCGGCGCGTTGTCAAGTGAGCGGGAATATGCGCCGGCAGAGCGAGGCGAGCTTGTGGGCCGCAATGCCCGCGTATTCGCGGAGGCCGGCGCAGGAGAGCGCGAAGCTGCCGCCGTCGGGGAGGAGGGATTGATATCCTCTTATAAGGGGATCCGTAATGCGCCACGGCGCGTAAGGATATAAGCCGACGTCGGGCAGCGCCTCTTTCGCGATCATCGTTGCACGGGGCAGATGATAGGCGTTCGTCACGACGATCAGGCGCTTTATGCCAAGCCGCCGGACGAGCTCCGCCGCGTATCTCATATTTTCGGCGGTAGTACGTGAGCGCTCTTCGAGCATTATCGCGCCGCGCCAGCCCATTTCACGCGCGGCCCGCGCGAGCGCAATCGCCTCGGAGCGGTCGCGGTCGCCGAAGGCGTTGCCGCCGGACATTATCATGACGGTTTTTCCTCCACGCGAAGCCGCGAGGCGGACGGCTGCGTAGAGCCGCTCAAGCGTAAGCGGCGAAGGGGCGATTGAAGAGCCCTCGCCGTCGTACGACGAACCGCCGGCGGGCACGAGGAGCGCGGCTTCGGCTTTATCAGGCGGCAGCGCGCTTTCAGTCATGCCCTCAAGCGTCCCCGTTATCAGCGCGGAGCCCGCCGGCGCGCTCATCAGGTAAAAGAGCGCCGCCAGCGCGGCGAGCAGCGCGGACAGGGACTTCCCGCGCGGGCGGCGCGACGCCGCGAACGCCGAAAAAAGCAACAGCAGGATGAAAAGCCCGGGAGGCACGGCGAGGGAGCCGGCCAGCTTGTAAATGAAGAACATTATCCGCTCCTTACGCCCGGGCCCCGCGCTCCCGCACGGGGCCCGGAACTACGCGCCGCGGACGCACGCCCTGCCCGTCGTCCCTCCGCGCGCTATATATCCAGATTCTTGACGTCCTTGCCGAACTGTTCGATGAACTTCCTGCGCGGCTCGACGACGTCGCCCATCAGCACTCCGAAGAGCTCGTCGGCTTCGACGGCATCCTGCACCTCGACACGGTTGATCACACGGTGCTCGGGGTTCATCGTCGTATCCCACAGCTGCTCGGCGTTCATCTCGCCGAGCCCTTTATAGCGCTGGACTTCGACCTTTTTGCCGTTAGCCTTGCTCTGCGCCTCCTTCATCTCTTTTTCGGAGAAGCAGTAGGTCGTATCCTTGCCGCACTGCACGCGGAAGAGCGGCGGCTGCGCGACGTAAAGGTAGCCCTTTTCGATTATCTGCGGCATGTAGCGGAAGAAGAGCGTCAGCAGCAGCGTCCTGATGTGCGCGCCGTCGACGTCGGCGTCCGCCATGATGAATATCTTGTGGTAGCGCAGCTTCTCTTCGTTGAAGTCGTCGCCTACGCCGCAGCCGAGCGCGAGGATTATGTTGCGTATCGTCTCGCTGCTAAGTATCTTTTCAAGGCGCGCCTTTTCGACGTTTAGAATCTTTCCGCGAAGCGGAAGTATCGCCTGGAATTCGCGGTTGCGCCCCTGCTTCGCACTGCCCCCCGCGGAGTCTCCCTCGACGATGTATATCTCGCAGTCGGCGGGATTCCTGTTCGAACAGTCGGAAAGCTTGCCGGGTAGCGTCAGTCCGCTCATCGCGGATTTGCGGCGCACGAGCTCTTTGGCCTTTTTAGCGGCCTCGCGGGCCTGGCGCGCGCGTATGGCGCTTTCGACTATCGGCTTGAGTATTTCGGGGCGCTCGTCGAGCGCCTCTTTTAGACCGTCGTAGACTATCGAATCGACGATGCCCTTGACGTCGCTGTTGCCGAGCTTGGTCTTCGTCTGCCCCTCGAACTGCGGCTCCATCACCTTGACCGATATCACCGCGGTGAGCCCCTCTTTGAGGTCGTCACCAGAGAGGTTGGCGTCCTTTTCCTTCAGTATCTTGAGTTTACGCGCCTCGTCGTTCACCGCGCGCGTGAGTGCGCTGCGGAAGCCGGCGACGTGGGTGCCGCCCTCTATCGTGTTGATGAGGTTGACGAAGCCGTAGAGCCTTTCAAGATACGAATCGTTGTACTGTATCGCGACCTCGACCTGCGTCCGCTCCTTCTCGCCGGAAATCAGCAGCGGCTCTTTGAATAGAGCTTCTTTGCCCTTGTTGAGATATTCCACGAACGCCGAGATGCCGCCCGGATAGTTGTACGTCCTCTTCTCCGGTTTCTCCGGGCGCAGGTCCTCGTAATTGATCGTGATGTGCGAGTTGAGGAAGGCAAGCTCGCGCAGCCGCTGCTTCAAAATATCCGACTGGAACTCCGCCGCCTGGAAAATCTCTTCGTCCGGCATGAACTGCACGCGCGTGCCGCGAAGCTCGGTGTCGCCGGCGACAGAAAGCCGCGTGACCGGTACGCCGCGCTCGTAGCGCTGGCGATATTCCTTGCCGCCGCGCCAAATAGTCAGCTCGAGCCACCGCGAAAGCGCGTTCACGACGGAGACGCCGACGCCGTGCAGGCCGCCGGAGACCTGATAGGCGCTCTTGTCGAACTTGCCGCCGGCGTGTAGGACGGTGAGGACGACTTCGGCGGCGGGCCTGCCCGACTCGTGCATCTCCGTCGGGATGCCGCGCCCGTTGTCCACGACCGTGACGCTGCCGTCTTCGTTGACCGAGACGTCGATCGTGTCGCAGAAGCCGGCGAGGGATTCGTCGATCGAGTTGTCTACCACCTCATAGACGAGATGGTGCAGGCCGCGCTGCCCCTGGTCGCCGATGTACATGCCCGGGCGCTTTCTCACCGCCTCGAGCCCTTCGAGCACGTGGATGTCCTTCGCAGTATAAGCCGACGCGTCCGCCCCGTTCTGCTGCGGGGCCGCCGGAATATCAAAATCTGACATATATAAAAGCTCCTTCGCCAAAAATTACAATTTTTCCGCCCGCAGATAAAGGGCTCCCTTCAGGAAAGCCCTGCTCCTGTCAGCGAGCGTGGGCGGCGTGAACGCGGCCTTCTCCTTTGCGCCGCTCCGCCTCAGAATCACCGTTTCGCCGCCTTCTCTGTAGATGGCGGCGACGTTTGCGAGACATAGGATGTTTTCGCCGCCAAGAGGAATAAACATTTGTAGAATCCTCCAATCAGTTTATAATTATACCATGTCGTCCGCCTGAAACGGAGTGTATCTATGGAGACATTATTCATACTCACGAACTCGCCCGGAGAACTCTCCGGCTGGCTTGCGCCGGCTGCGGCGGCGGCCGCGGCGAAAGCGCCGGGTCTGTGCGTAAGCGCGGTCACCCTGCCGTGCCCCTACGCGAGCGGCAGGGAGCTGGAAAGCGCGCTTCGACTGCGCGGCGTCTCCTCGGCCTCGACCTTCGGCGAAGCGATGAGGCGCGGCGCGGCGCGCGGCGGAAATATCATCCTGCAGCTCGGCGGCGACCCGATGTACGGCTGGGCCTTGTCGCGCAGGCTGCGCGCGCCGTGGACCATCTACACGGCGCGGCCGAGATGGCGCGGCAGCGTAGCGCATTACTTTATCCCGGACGAGGGTGCGCGGAGGCGCTTCGAAAAAGCTGGCGTCGAAGAAGCGCGGCGCACCGTCACAGGCGACCTGATGCTCGACAGCGTGCCGGAGCGCGGCGCCTGCCGCCCCGAAGATTTTCTCAGAAGCCGCGGCCTCGAAGGCGAAAAGCTGATCTGCTTCATGGCCGGTAGCCGCCCCTTCGAATACGGGCAGACGATAGGATTTTTCAGCGAATGCGCGAGGGCCCTCTACGAAAGATATCCTTCGTGGCGGGCGATATTCCCTCTGGCCCCGACGGTCGACGAAAAAATTCTGCGCGAAGGGATCGAAAGCGCCGGCTTCAAATGGCGCGGCGGCGGGTTTGCCGAAGAAATAGAAATTTTCGGCGGGCGTTCAGCTCTGCTCGTGCGCGAAAATCACTTCGACGCGATAGCGGCGTCGTCACTCGCGGTCGCCCTGCCGGGGACGAACAACCTACAGATCGCTTCGCTCGGCGTTCCGCTCTTCGTCGCGGCCCCGCTGAACCGCGCCGAGGAGATACCGCTCGACGGCATCGCCGGCGCGATACCTGCGGACAACAAGGCGATGCGCGCTCTCAAAAAAAAGCTCGTCTTTTACTACAACGGCCGCGAAAAATTCGTCTCGCTGCCGAACCGCATCTGCGGGCGCGCGCTCGTCGCGGAGCGGCGCGAGCTGATGACGCCGGAGAGCGCTTTTCGCTGTCTCTCGGAGCTCATAGAGGAGCCGGCCAAGCGCGAGAAGATCAGGGAAAATTACTCCGCGCTCAGCCTGAAGCGCGGCGCCGCCGAAAGAATCGTCGCTAAAATACTCGAACTGCTGCGAGCGTGAGGCGTGCTGGGCCTCCCGCGCCCCTTCCGGACAAACGGCGGGCGCTGGTTTCTTTTTCCACCCGCTCGGAACGCGCGGAAATGTTTTTAAACTGATATAATGGAACAGCGGATTTGCCGTTGCTGAACGGCTGAAAAATTGAGCTGCTTCCCCCTCGCGGAACGCGGGCGTTCGGAAGAGGCGGGGAGCGGAAAGGTCGAATGAGCGTGAAATTTTTAAAACATAAAATTCTGCTTTCAGCCGTGCTGATAATCGCGACCGCGGCGAACTGCGCGGCCGCGCAGTTCGCCGCCGACAGCGGCGAAACGCGGGATCACATGAGGGAGTGGGGCTTCCGGCACAACGACGGCGTGGTGCTCGCGCTCTGCGGCGGCGGCATGAAGGGGCTCGCCCACATAGGAGTCTTCGAAGTGCTCGAACGCGAAAACATCCCTATCTCCGCCATCATCGGCACGAGCATGGGCGCGATAATGGGGGGGCTTTACGCTTCCGGCAGGACGCCGGCGGAGATGCGCGAGATACTTTCAAAGTCCAACCTGATGGAGATAATGTCCGGACGCAGCCGCTCCGATACCTCCGGCGGATACAACGCTCCGCCCGTGCAGGGGGACGCGCTCTTTTCGATAACGGTCGACAAAAACAAAAACGAACGCGGCAGGCTCGGCATACTCGACGCAAAGGATCTTTACTCCTTCCTGAGCGAGCTCACCTCGAACGTAACAGTCACGGACTTCGACTATCTTCCGATACCATTCGCCGCGGTAGCGACCAACCTCGGCAACGGAGACACGGTCCTCCTGCGAAACGGCAACCTCGCTTCGGCTCTGCGCGCTTCGATGTCCATACCGGTCATCTTCGACCCGTGGCCGCTGAACGGCATGCTTTTGGTAGACGGCGGCATAAAAGCCAACCTTCCCGTGCTCGAGGCGAAGAAATTATTTCCCGGACACCCCGTCGTCGCGGTGAATCTATCGCCGGAGCAGTTAGACATGAGGCCGGAGCGCTTCAAATCGATCCTCGACGTCGCCTCCCAGACTCTTGACATATTAATGATGCAGTCGATCCGTGAAAACCTCGCTGCCGCGGACCTCGTCATAACACCGGACATCAGAGGTGTGAACACCTTCGAGACCGGCGGCTACGACAGAATAATAGACCTCGGCACGGCGGCCGCGGACGAAAAGGCCGGCGAGCTGAAAAAGCTCGTCGAGGAAAAGTGCGGCGTCTGGGACCACAGCAGGGCCGA
The DNA here is from genome assembly GCF_000712295.1 of Synergistes jonesii. Lineage (NCBI taxonomy): Bacteria > Thermotogati > Synergistota > Synergistia > Synergistales > Synergistaceae > Synergistes > Synergistes jonesii. Next base: position 124,187 of record NZ_JMKI01000021.1, read on the forward strand.
GCGCCCGCAGCGCACGCCGCCGACTGTCAGCGAAGTCCGCTTCGAGGGGATGCCGAGCGGCGTCGCCGAAGAGCTGCACGAAAAATATGAGAGCTGGATAGGCAAGCCTCTCGACATGGCGCTTGTAGCCAACGCGGTAAAGAGCCTCTCCGAGCGCGACGACGTAAGATCCGTAGACGACCATATCGAGATACTTTCGTACGGCTCCGTCGCCGTCGTTTTCAAGATAGAAAGCCCGGCCAAATTCGAATTCAGCATCGACGGCTTTGCTAGCAACCTCTACTGGAACCGCTGGATCGCGCTGACAGGCACCGCGCGCGACACGATAATGCCGGGCGACGTCGCGTCGCTCGAACTGCGCCTCGGCACGACGTGGGGCGCGATGCTGCGCTACTTCACGGCCAACGACGAAAGGGACTCGCAGTGGGGGCTCACTCTCGCGGCACGGCGCGAAGAGTTCGAACCTTTCGAATACGGCGGAGATACGCAATTTGAAAGATATACTGCGAAGATCGCGTGGTACAAGACCTTCTCGAACCGCGCGCGGCTCGGCGTCGGCTACGCGGGACAGCGCGTGACGTCCCTCGGCGACGACTCGATACAGGGGCACGGACCATACCTCGCGTTCACCTTCAACACGCTTGACGACCAGATACTGCCGACTAAGGGCTTCGTCGTAAAGAGCGAGATGTGGTACCCGACGGACGAGACCCTCGTATCAGACACACGCTTCCGCGCCTACTTGCCGCTATTTAAGGGGAACAAGGTTATATTCGGCGGAGGTTTCAAAACGGGGGATGCCGATACGCTCGCTTACGCGGCCATGCTCGGAGCGAACGAAGAACTGTACAGCCTCGGGCAGCATCCGATAGCCGCCGACCAGGCTTACTGGCTACACCTCGGCTTCGAGCGCGCCTTCCTGCGCTCGTGGTGGGGCGGCGTGAACCTAGAGCTGTTCGGCAACTACGCTCAGGCCTTCCGCGACTGGGACAAGAGCGCGAGCCGCTGGGAGCTCGGCGCGGCGCTCTCGATCCCTACGAACAGGATACGCAGCAAGCTCGTCTTCGTTTACGACGACGAAGGTGGCTTCACCGTCGGTTACACGATAGGGATACCAAGATTCTGGGACGGCCCGATGCCGTAAAACATTCGGACGCAGCGTGAATCCACGAAGACGCCGGAAACTTTCGGCACCTTCGCTTTTATATCGAACAATTCCTCCGTGAGACACGTCAACCATTATTGATTATCAGGTTGACATGTTTGCGCATCGGAGTTACTATTTCGCCATGAAGATAAAATCGATGGTGCTGATATCGACATTCGCGGTATTGACGGCGGTCGGCGCAAGGCTGACGGTGCCTCTCCCCGTCATTCCCTTCACGCTGCAGACACTCTTTGCGATGCTCGCCGGACTCGTGCTCGGTCCGAAAAAAGGCGCGGCCTCCCAGCTGCTTTATATGGCGATGGGGCTCGCAGGCATCCCGGTATTCACGTCGGTCTGCGGCCCCGCGGCGCTCTTTTCGCCCTCGTTCGGCTATATCGTCGGCTTTTCGCTCTGCGCGCTGATCGGCGGCACGCTGAGGGATTATTTCAAGAAAAAGCGCGGCGAAGCGACGCGCGCGGCGCTCTTCGCCGCGGCCCTCGCAGGAGTCGCGGCGACCTACGCGGTCGGCGTCGCCTACCTTTACGCCGTGCTCAACGTCTGGGGAGGCGGAGCGACCTTATTCAAGGTACTATCGATAGGCTTTTTAACTACCGCGCCAGGCGACGTGATAAAAGCCGTAGTCGCCGCCGAAATAGCGCGCCGCCTCGCAAAGTACGGGATATCGGAATAGAAGGCAGCGCTCAAGCGCGCACGGCTTCCATCAAGAGGACGAGGGGCAAAGCCGCCCCGCTGCTTGCATTGTTTTTAAGGTTCCTCATTTTATACCTTTCAATTCGTTTGTCTTCTTATTGAACAAAGAGAACATTCACTGAATATTTACTCTGTCGTGATTGGCAAAGTGAATATTGTGAGTATAATATAATTAGGATTATTGTAAGGAGGAGATCCGATGAATTTTGAAACCGAAAATATTGAATTCAAATCTCAGTTCACCGAAGAAATTTATAAAGAAGTGATAGCCTTTGCCAATACAGATGGAGGCATTGTTTATGTCGGGATAGATAACGACGGGAATGTTATCGGATTGACCGACGTCGATAACGAATATGTCCGTATTACTAATGGTATCCGTGATGCAATCATGCCGGATGTCACTATGTTTGTGCGCTTCACCGTTCAGGAAAACAAGGTGGTGCGCATCACCGTAAGCGAAGGTACAAACAAGCCGTACTACCTCAAAGGGAAAGGTTTGAAGCCGAGCGGTGTTTATGTGCGTCAAGGCACTTCCAGCGTGCCTGCTTCGCTGGAGCTGATCCGCCGGATGATTAAGGAAAGCGACGGCGATACTTTTGAAGAGAACCGTTCTCTTGAGCAGGAATTGACATTTGACGCCGCAAAAAAAGCGTTTAAGCTTTACGGTGTGGAATTCAGCCCGGAAAAGTATAGCGCTCTCGGTATTACGCATAAGAAAGATGAAATTTACACCAACCTTGCGTTGATTCTTTCTGACCAATGTTCTCACACAACAAAAATTGCAGTGTTCAGCGATGATGCTTGTACCGTTTTTCGGGACAGCAAAGAATTCGGCGGTTCTATTTTCAAGCAATTTGAAGACGCTGTAAACTATTTGGCGTTATGCAATAAAACCAGATCTGTGATAAAGGGCGTTGTAAGAACGGATAAGCAGGATTATCCTGAGGAAGCCATCCGTGAAGCGCTGCTTAATGCGATTGTCCATCGTGATTACAGTTTCAGCGGCAGCATTATCATTAATGTTACCGATCATAGGATGGAATTCATTTCACTCGGCGGTCTTCTTCCAAGTCTTTCTCCCGACGATATTCGTTCCGGTATTTCTCAGCCGAGAAACAAGAATCTTGCCGAGGTGTTCCACTGCTTGCGTCTGATTGAAAGTTATGGTACCGGCATTCGCAGAATATTCAATCTATATTCCGGTTGCCCGGAACAACCTCAAATAGAAGTGACTACCAATACGTTCAAAATGGTACTTCCGAATATGAACGCTGTATCTGTTGCCGAGCCAAATTCCGTATCGGCGGTAACCCCACAGATGCAAAAGGTGCTCGATTATATCAAAGCGAATAGCCAAATCACCGAAAAAGAAATCAGCAAGCTGCTCGGGCTGAAAAAGACCCGCACCTTTACTGTCACAAAGCAGATGAGAGATCTCGGATTGATTAAAGTTATTGGTAGAGGCGAAAGCAAATATTATACGACGAAGTAAATCGTTTGTGGTCTATTTTTTATAAATAACAACCAGATCGGTATGATCGGATGGGCCGTTGGCATGATCATCCTGCTTCCGACGATTGCAGTTCTTGGATATGTGGGACGCCTGTATTTCGGAACCAACATTAAGGCTGCGCAGTCTATGCTTGCAACTGCAACGATAATTCCCTGGTACATAGGCGGACTTATGATGGCAGCTGCAGTCGCGTTTATAATCACTACCGGTGACTCCTATCTGTTGTCCGGTGCCACAAATCTGGCTACGGATGTCTACAATCATTTTAAAAAGGATGCAACCGACCGCGAGGTCCTCAGAGCAACACAGTGGAGTATTGTGATATTCGGCGCTCTGGCACTTGGGATCCTGAAATTTTTCCCGAGCATTCTGGCGATCCAGTACTGGTCTTACACGATCGTTGGCGCGGGCATTACACCGGCTCTGATCGGCTGCATTGTTTGCCCCGATAAGGTCAGCAAGTGGGGGGGATCCTCTCCATGGTAGGCGGTACATTGCTCACAATCGTCTGGGAGATGGCAGGACAGCCTTTCGGTCATGCGACAATTCTGGTGGCATTTCCGGTTTCGGTCATTCTGCTTGTGATTGGATCTATTCTGTTTAAGAATAAAAAGGTCACTGCATGATCGGAAGTCATGTGACGAGAGCAAATATTATTTGAATCAGGATTCACTGACGCATCGCGGAAACGATGACAAGGCAACTCTGAATAATATGAACATCAAGATGTAACTTGCCCAATCGCCGTAATTAAATCCGGTGATTGGGATTTTTTTTACGCCTTGACAAATGCAATGGTATTAGAATACTTGATGAAGGAAACATCCGTTAAGAATGTATTTTACAGCGCGCGCGGCGGGTAAAAAAAGAAGCCGCGTCGTGCGGCTTCTTTGTTCAATGACTTCTCGCAAAAACTAACGTTTGGAGAACTGCTTGTTCGCGCGCGCGCCTCTGAGCCCTACCTTCTTGCGCTCGACCATGCGGGAATCGCGCGTGAGGAAACCGGCCTTTTTGAGGACGGGGCGCATATCGGGGTACATCTTGAGCAGAGCGCGCGCCACTCCGAGGCGGATCGCGCCGGCCTGACCGGTAAGGCCGCCGCCGTGAGCGTTGACGAAGACGTCTATCTTGCCTTCGACTCCCGCCGTCGCCAGCGGCTCAGTGGCCTGCGAGGCCCAGAAGTAGCGCGGGAGGTAGTCCTTCACTTCGCGGTTGTTGATGAGGAACTTGCCTGAGCCCGCGCAGATGCGCACGCGTGCGATCGCGTTCTTTCTCCTGCCCGTCCCCCAGATAAATTTGTTGTCAGCCATTTTCTGTCACCCCTTTTAGTCTATCTTCTCGGGCTTCTGCGCCGCGTGCGGATGAGCGCCGCCGGCGTAGACCTTGAGCTTGCGGTACATGCCGCGTCCGAGCTTCGTCTTCGGGAGCATACCCCGGACTACGCGCTCTACGAGGCGCTCGGGCGAGCGATCGAGGACTTCCTTGTAGCTGAGGACCTTGAGTCCACCGGGATGTCCGCTGTGCCTTATTACCGTCGAATGGGTGAGCTTCTTGCCTGTGAGCACGACCTTGTCGGCGTTGACGATAACGACGAAATCGCCTGTATCTACGTGCGGCGTGTATGTCGGCTTATTTTTGCCTGTAAGTATGCGGGCGGCCTGCACCGCAAGGCGGCCAAGCGGCTTTTCCGCCGCGTCGAGCAGATACCATTTGCGCTCGACTTCTTCTTTTTTGGCCATGAAGGAACGTGTGCCTATCATGTTTCTTCCTCCTTAAGAAAATGTTGCTTTATCTTTTCGTTTTTATATCTCAAAGCGCCCTTTACCTGCTCCCTTCTGCCGTCACACGCGCGCGGCGATAGGCCGCGCCGACAGGGGAGACGCTTTTCGGCCGTCGTGGGGGGAAGGCGAAAAGCGGGACTAAAGCACGCGTTTAAGTTTCGGGTTCGGTATTATGCCGGGCAGGCGTCCGCGCTTCGCGAGCGGCTTGCCGTCGACCATTTTCAGATCCATCGTCATATCGCGCCGAGCTCCGCCGGTGATGTAGCTGCCTACGCCGTAGACGTCGGCTCCCGCTTCGTTCATCAGCTTTATGCGCTCCGGGGTGAGTCCGCCCGTCGCGATTATCTGGACCTTGGGGAAGCCCGCAAGGTCGAGCCGCCAGCGAATCTCCCTGACGAGGTCCGGCGTCACTCCGCCGCGCTCGCCCGGTGTGTCGAGGCGTATGCCGGAGAGTCTGTCGCCGAGAGCTTCCGCCACGCGCATCGTCTCTTCGGCTTCGTCTCTGAAGGTGTCGACGAGGACTATCCTCGCTTCCTCAGCTGGCACCTGAGCGTCGTAAAGTTTCGCCAGCTTCACGGTGTCGCCGACCATGAGGATGGCCGCGTGCGGCACGGTGCCCTTCGGCTCTTCGCCGCAGAGCTTCGCCGCAAGTATGCAGCTCATGGCGCTGCAGCCGGCTATCTTCGCGGCGCGCTCCATTACGGGAGCGATCGCCGGATGGACGTGGCGTGCGCCGAAGCAGAGGACGCTTCTTCCCTCTGCGGCCAAGACGCATTCTCTCGCCGCCGTAGCCCAGCCGGTCGATGAAGCGAGCATGCCCAGCAGGACGGTCTCATAAAGCCCGAACGATTCATAGCTGCCGGTAAAGCGCATTAGTACTTCTTTCGCCTCGAAGCTCTCGCCCTCGGCGAGCGATTCGATCTGCGGCGGATCAGGCAGTTTGCGGAAGAGGTTCAGGACTTCTTCGGAGCCTGCGAATATGCCGGGCTGGCGCGTGAACACCTCGGCTACGACCTGGGTGTCGAGAAGTCCGGCCGAGCGGAGCACGTCGCGCGTCTTCAAAAAATATATGTCGGTCGTCCAGCCCTCGAGTATCTCCTCATGGGTCGCGGAGAAGAGGCGTCCGTCGATATGCTTGTAAGAGGCTATATCCTTCAGCTTGTCCAAAGGCTTTATATTCATGGCGCGCCTTCTATCTGATTATTACCTGAACGATCGAAAGAATCATGAAGAGGGCTATCAAGATCGCGGTGACTTTAGTAAGCCCCGACATCCGCTGCCATGTGCCGCCCATATCGGCCTGGGTGCCGCCGCCCCCGAAGGAGCCGGTGAAGCCTCCGGACTTTCTGTGCTGCATCATCACCACAGCGATGAGCGCCGCGCATACAAGGATGTGAATGATTCTAAAAAGAATTATCACAAACCACACCTCCAAAAATTTTCTGACTCGACGGACGTAAAGGCCGTATCCGCCCAGCGCGATTACGCATTGCGTTCAGCGGACAATTGTACCACAGGTAGCAGCATTTCGGCTATAGTTTTCACCGCTTTTGCGCGGTGGGAAATCGTATTTTTTATTTTTTCGCCGAGTTGCGCGAAAGTTTTATCGTATCCGTCGGGGATAAAGGCCGGATCGTAGCCGAAACCGGACTCTCCCGCCGGGCTTTCGGCGATTCTTCCGGCGCAGTGTTCCGTCACGGCGAGAGTCCCCCTTCCGTCTGGGAAGACGACGGCTATCGAGCAGACGAAGCGCGCGGCGCGATTCTTTTCTCCCCTCATGGCGTCGAGCAGCCACTCCGTGCGCGCGGAGTCTTCGCCGGCGACGACGCGCGCCGACCGTACCCCCGGCGCCCCGCCGAGCGCTTCGACCTCCAGGCCACTGTCGTCGGCGAGCGCGGGAAGCCCGGCCGACTCCGCCCAAGCGCGCGCTTTGAGCAGCGCGTTTTCCTCGTAGCTCGCGCCCGTCTCTTCGACGTTGAGAGGAGAGGGGAAATCTCCGCCGAAAAGGAGCTCCACGCCGATCGGCGCGAGCTGCTCCTTCATTTCGCGGAATTTCCCCCTGTTCGAACTCGCAAGGATCATACGCATCTGTCGAAGAGTTCCCTTTCTCCTTCGCTGAGTTCGAGGACGTCGCGCTGCATCCGCTGGATTTCTGCGATGCCGTTCCAGCCGGCCGCGATTATCTCGGCGAGCTCGGCGCGCGAGAAGGAGCCGCCTTCGCCGGTGCCCTGCAGCTCAATGAAGTCTCCGGCGCCCGTCATCACGAGATTCGCGTCAACTTCGGCGGCGGCGTCCTCTTCGTAGCATAGGTCGAGCATGATGCGCCCGCCGACCTTGCCGACACTCACCGCTGCGATTTGCTTTTTAAGAGGTATCTCCGTTATCTTTTCCGTCTCGCGCATGAAGCGCAGCGCGTCGAAGAGCGCGATGAAGCCCGCCGAAATCGACGCAGTGCGCGTGCCGCCGTCGGCCTGCAGCACGTCGCAGTCTATAGTGACCGTCCTCTCGCCGAGCTGCGACAGTTCCACAGCGGCTCGCAGGGAGCGCCCTATAAGGCGCTGTATCTCGCTCGCGCGTCCGTTCACCCTTCCCTTCGCGGCGTCGCGCGGCGAACGCTGCGCCGTGGCGCGCGGGAGCATCGCGTATTCCGCCGTTATCCAGCCCGCGCCGTCGCCGCGCATGAAGGGCGGCACCTTCTCCTCCAAGGAGGCGGTGCAGAGCACGTGGGTGTCGCCCCAGCGCACGAGCGCCGAGCCCTCGGCGTAGCGGTTGACGCCGCGTTCGAAGGAGATTTCGCGCAGCTCGCGGAGTCCGCGCCCGTCGGCGCGCCGAATTTCTTCCATTATTCCGTCCTCTCCCACGGCTGTGAAAGGTCTACCGGATTCTGATCCTTTATCTCCTTCGAGTTGACGTAGAATTTTATTTTCTTAAGCGGCGGGAAGTTTTCCTGGACGGTCTTCACAAAACCGCAGAGCAGCAGTTCGGCCTTCTGTCTACCCAGGGCCTTAAGAGAGCTCTGGAACGAAGGCGTCATGTCCATATAGAGCCAGTCCCCTCCCTGGAAGATGTCGAACGTAGAGACGGAAGTGTCGAGTATTTTCTTTTCCTTGAGGCTGTCTATGTATATCGACAAAACCTTGGATATTATCTCTTCCTGCGTTCCGGCTCCGTTTATTTCGACCTCGCGCCGCGAAAGGGAGCCGTTCTCCGGTAGGTAAAGCGTGTACTTCTCGTTTGACGCTGAGACCGTCCCAGCCTTTTCGGCCTCCTTGACCTCAGAGCCGGCGCCGTAGACGTTGCCTATCCTTTCGCCGCCCTTTCTGTCGGACCAGCTGAAGAAGTAGTTCGTCGCAAGGTAGCCGCAGGCGAATAGGATGACCATCAGCGCTATCCAGGCGAATATGCGCACGATTTTCGGGGCCTTCGTCCCGCCCTCGTCGTAATCCTCTTCGTAAAATTCCTCTTCCGCGGATGAACTTCTTCTTCCGCGGCGCGTCGGCCTCGCCTCTTCCTCTTCGCCGTCGCGCGCGCGTTTGCCGCCGCGTTCGCGCAGGAGGCGCTCTTCCATGTCGAGCCTTTCCTCTTCCTCCTCGCGTTCGCGCAGGGTCTTTCTGCGCCGCACCGCCGGTGAGTCGTAGTCGTACTCTTTTTTGCCACGCACGACGAACTGGCGTTCTCTTTTTTCAGGATCTCTCATTTCGTCCCTCCGTCCGTTATCTTTGTGTCGGATGTTCTCTGATGTACTGTACGACGCCCTGCGCGATCGCGCGGCAGAGCTTGTCGCGGTATGACGCCGAGGAGAGCCTCGCCGCCTCCGGCGCGTTCGTCAGATAGCCCATTTCAACGAGGACGGCCGGCATCCCGGCGCCGCGCAGGACGAAGAAGGGCGCCTGGGCGACTTTTCTCATCGGAAGCCCCGCCGCCTTCGACGAACGGTGCAGCATCTCGGAGAGCGCGGTGCTTTCGTTTATTTTGTCGTTCTGCTGCATGTCGCCGAGTATCTTCAGCAGAAGCTGAGTTTTTTTGTCGGCGTTCTTCGCCGCCGCCGCGCTGTCCACGCCGGCCGAGACTTCCCTGTTTTCGGCGATGGCCAAGTTCATGGCGTCCCTGTCCGAGGGCAGCGCCATGATGTAGTATTCGAGCCCTGCGACGCCGCCGCGCCCCTTCGGCATCGCATTGCAGTGAAGGCTCACAAAGACGTCGGCGTCGTTTTTGTTCGCGAAGGCCGTACGCTCGGCGAGCTTCAGGAAGACGTCCTTGGCGCGCGTCAGCCGCGCATCGACGCCGTACGACGCCAAGATGCCCTTGAGCTGCAGCGCGGCCTTCAGGTTTATGTCCTTTTCGCGCACGTTGTTGGCCACGGCCCCCGGGTCGTGCCCGCCGTGTCCCGCGTCTACGACGACTATCGGACGTCTGTTCCCAGTGAAGGGAGAAGCCGCAGCCGGAGCGGCCGGCTGGGGCGGCGCGGGCTTTTCTTCGGGGGGCGCCGGCGGCTCGACGCTCGGCTGCTCTTCCGCCTTCGGCGCTTCGGCGCTCCGGGGGACCAGCTCCTGGGGCGCCGGCTCGCTGCCGTCGCTCTTGGCGCTCCGACGCTCCGCCGCCTCACGCTGCGCCCGCTCCGTCTCCGGCGAAGAGGGCTCGGCCTTCGGTATCTCCACGAGAGGCGCCCTGCCGGAGCGAGAATCACCCGGCGCGCTCTGATTCTGCGTGGGCTGCGCCGCAGGCTCCCGAGCCGGCGCGGCGCCCCAGCGGAAGTTCGCTTCTTTGCCGGTCGAGGCGAAGAAATATTCCACCGCGTCCTTCACGCCGCCCGCTTCGCCCCACCAGTGCCCGTCGCCGCTCGAAACGGGAATCGGAAGGCTCACTATCTTCCCCGCAGAGCGGACGACGTTCGACGCGTTCCAGAATTCGATCTTTCTGCCGCTCATCGTCGAAGATATCGACGTGAGGTCCCTTTTCGGGAGCAGGCCTAGCGACATGAGCACTTCGTCTATCGCGACTTCGCGATACGACGAGGTCGTGCGCGTCGGTATGTCCCCTTTTTTCACTGCTCCGTTCCACAGCTCGATCGTATCCTCCGCGCAAGCGCGGCAGTGTGGAATCAGAAGGAGCGCGGCCGCCGCGATAAGCAAGGCGGCCATTATTTTCCTATTTACCCGCAATGACAACATTTTCGACCACCATCGTCGGCGCGGCCACGGAGCCCGAGAACGTCAGGTCCGAGGCCACGGCCGTTATTTTTTTCATGAAGTCCGAGAGATTCGACGCGATAGTCACGCCGCTCACAGGGACGGTAAGATTTCCGTTTTCGATGCGCAGCCCCTTCGCACCGAGCGAAAAGTCTCCGCTTACGGGGTCCATCGTGTGAAGCCCCATGAACTCCGTTATGTACAGTCCGTTCGCTATCCGCGAGCGCAGGGCTTCGGGGCTTTCGCCGCCGGGCTCCAGGATCAGGTTCGTCGTGCCGACGTCCGGCAGGGAGGACATCCCCCTGCTGCAGTTGCCCGTCGAAAGGACGCCGTCCTTCGCGGCACACTGAAGGTTATAAAGGAAAGCGTTCGCCGTGCCGCCCTTTATAAGCTCGGTCCTTCCCGTGGGAACTCCTTCGTAGTCCCACGACGACGTGCCCTGCCGCCACGGGATGCGCCCGTCGTCGGTGAGGCTCACGCACGGCGACGCCACCGCCTCGCCGAGCCTGCCGCGCATCATCGAACGCCCCTTCTGCACGTCGGAGGCGCAGAAGAGCCTGCCTATGGCCTCCGCAAGCGACGCGGCGGCCTCAGGTTCGATCATCACGGTGTAAGAAGCGGTCGGAAGCGGCTCGCCGCCGAGCGCCGCGACCGTGTCTTTCACCGCGCGCTTCGCTATTCTTTCAACGTCGAATTCATCCATGCGGAGCGCTTCTATGCCGTAGCCGCCCTCTTCCGTATACTCTCCGCCGGCCGCGAGCACCAACACGCCGCAAGCGGCGCTCGAAGAGCTTTCCCAGCCCGAGAGCCCCTTCGTCGTCGCGAAGAAGGATTCTCCCCAGCCGTCGCGCCAGTACGCTTCGCGGACGGATTTGACGCGCGGGTCAGCTTCGCGTGCGACGCGCGTCATCTCAAGGCAGCGGCTCATGCGCTCCTCCCGGCTTATCGCGCGTATGCTCAGATCCTCGGCGTCGAGCTCCGGATCGCTAACGAGCGGTCCTTCGTAGAGCGTCACTCCCTCATCCGACTCCGACGCGCGCGCGTTGTGCAAGCTCCATTCGACAAGCGAGCCGACGGACGCTTTGTCGAGCCGGCTGCCGTAGGCTATGCCCTGGCGCCCGTCCGAGATTATCGTGCGCACCCCTATGCCGGCCGCTGAGCCGCTGGCGCACTCCTCTATCTCTCCGTCGAGCAGCGAAAGGGTGTTCCCGCGGCTCGCGCAGTAAATCACGTCGGCGCCGCCCGCCCCGCCCTTCAGCGCGCGGTCGAGTGCGTATTCCGCGAGGGCCTCGGCTTCGCCGCGCGCGGGAAATCCGCTCACGCCGACAGCACCTCTAAAATTATTTGTGCGGCGCTGACGACGTCCTCGCGCTCCACGTCAAGATGCGTTACAAGGCGGATGCGGCGCGGCGATATAGTATGGACGAGCAGCCCCTTTTCGAGGCATTTCGCTTCGAATTCCGCGTCGCTTATCTGCCCCTCCTTCAGCGGGAAGAAGAGCATGTTCGTCATGTTCTCAACCTCTTCGACCTCTACACCGCCGGCCTTCAGGAGCCTCGCCAGCAGCGCCGCGTTTTCGTGGTCCTCGGCGAGGCGCGCAACGTTGTTCTTCAGCGCGTAGAGCCCGGCGGCTGCGGCTATGCCGAGCTGCCTCTGAGCTCCGCCCAGGCGCTTGCGCCACCTTCTGGCTTCTTCTATGAACTCACGCGTGCCGCAGAGCATAGAGCCGAGCGGGGCCCCGAGCCCCTTCGAGAGGCAGAATTGCAGCGAATCGACCTCTTCTGCATAAACGCCGACGGGGACGCCGTGGCGTACCGCCGCGTTGAATATCCTCGCGCCGTCGAGGTGGACGTGAAAGCCGAGGCGCCTGCCCTCGCGCGCCGTCGCGGCGAACTTATCCGGCGGAACGGCTATGCCGCCCGCGTAGTTGTGCGTGTTCTCAAGCGCCAGCATCGTAGTCTGAGCGTGGTGTATGTCCCCGTCGGCGCGGCTGGCCGCCGAAAGCTCCTCCGGCGCCGGTATGCCGCCGTCGTCGTTAAGAGGATAAGGGCAGAGCCCCGCTATAGCGGAGAGGCCGCCGACCTCGGAGCACCATACGTGAGAGCGCCTGCCGGCGAGGACGCTCTCGCCGTGGCGCCCGGCCGTAGCAAAGGCGAGCAGGTTGCCCATCGTGCCGGAGCAGGCATAGATCGCCGCCTCCTTGCCGGTCATCTCAGCGGCGTATTCGCAGAGCTCGTTCGACGACGGGTCGTCGCCGTATATGTCGTCCCCGACCTCGGCCGACGCTATCACGCGGCGCATTTCCTCCGACGGCCTGGTCACTGTATCGCTCCTGAAGTCCATGATTTTATGACGCATTTGTCTCACCCTCCGATTATCTGTGATTTCTATCTGCGCTTTCTTATATTTTATCTTATGCCGAGCCTGGCCCACGGGAGCAGGTCGTCGGACACGGGCACGCCCAGCTCCACGCCGGCCTTGTTCCCCCCGTGGAAATCGGAACCCGCTGTCGCGTAGAGCCCGAACTTCTTTGCGAGCTTCAAATGACCGTATGTCACGTCGGGGGAGTTAGCGCCGTATATCGCCTCTATCCCCCACAGCCCGGCGTCTTTGAGTCTCTTTATCAGCGCGCGGAGCCCTTCGTCGTCGAGGCAGGTCTGGTACGGGTGCGCGAGCACTGCGAGCCCCCCGGCGCCGTTTATCAGAGAGATGCACTCTTCGGCCGAGAGGCGCTCCCGCGAGACGTAAGCGGCGGCCCCACGCGCGAGGTATTTAGCAAAGGCCTCGCCGACGGTCGAAACGTAGCCCCTCTCGACCAGCAGCCGCGCGATATGAGGACGCGCGACGACCTCACCTCCGGATATCTCTTCCGCCTCTTCTACAGTTACGTCCACGCCGAGCCTGCGCAGCTTTTCGCAGATCTTCAGGTTTCTGGCGCCGCGGCACCGGCGTATATAATCAAGGCGTTCTTCAAGGCGCGGCGAGCCCGGCGCTATCCTGTAGCCTAAGATGTGCAGCGTATACGGCGATTCGGCGGAAAGCTCTATGCCGCAGAGCCCGTGGATCCCCTCGTCTGCGCAGGCTTTCGAGAAGGGAAGGAGCCCGGACGTCGTGTCGTGGTCCGTGAGGGCCACGAGAAAAAGCCCGTGCCGGCGCGAAAGAAGCGCTATCTGCGCGGGCGTGCACGTGCCGTCGGAATAGCTGCTGTGGACGTGCATATCAATCGTCATCATCTCGGCGCCCCCTTATCGTCATCGTCGTCTCCCGGCTCGGAGGCGCCGCGCAGGAAAAGCTCGTGCGCGAGAATCGCCGCCGCCAGCGCAAGCTTCGCCGCATCCTCTTCGCCGAACGCTCCGGCCGTGCCCGCCTCAAGCTGCAGCACGCCGAGCTTTTCGGCGCGCGCGGCGAGCGGCGCCGACAGGATAGAGAGCGCGTCGCGGTCGAGAGGCTGGTCCCGCCCCGTCGACACCTTGGCTATCCTCATGCTCCTACCAGAGCCGTAGACCTTCCACGGCACACCGCCGTTCCTCTTGAGCGCGCGCTCCGGCAGGCCGAAATGTTCCGGCAGATAGAGGTCGCCCTTTACGTCCGCGAGGATTATAAAGACCGCCGCTTCCGGCGCCATCTCCTGCAGCGAGCGCCACGCGCATTCTACCATAGCGTCGAAACTTTCAGCCTTCGCCAGCTTTTCCGCGAAGAGCGCAAGAGCGGGCGCGAGCCGCTCCGACCTGTCTCTGAAATATAGCAGATAAGAGCTTATCGCAAAAAAGAGCGCGAAGAGCGACGCGACCTCCATCCACGTGAAGACGCCCGCGACCGCCGCCGCGACTGCGGAGCCGGCGCATATCACGAGGTTCGTTTTGTAAGGCCAGCGCCCGAATTCGTTCAGCCCTATAAACGCCGCGACTAACGTCGCGGCGAAGAAGGCGAAGACGCCGAACACACAGCTGAACGCCGCCCCCGCCGCAAGAAAGGCGATAAGAATCGCCGAAGCCCAGAATTTGCGAGGCCTGAAAAGCGGACTTAAAGAGCCTTTACCACTTTTCAAAGTGGAGTTCCTCTCCGTCAAGCGTCATTATCCTGATTCCCTCGTCCGTCATAATAGCCGCGCTCTCAGGGTCGCGCCCCTTGGGAATCGTCGTCGAGCCCGGGTTCAAAAATATCGTTTTCTTTTCTCGCACTAAAGAGCCGACGTGAGTGTGCCCGGAAATCGCCACGTCGACGTCGTTCTTCAGCGCCACCGCCCTCAGCAGGGGGAAATTGTCGCCGTGCATCATAAGCACCTTCCTGCCGCGCCAGACGAGCGCGACATGATTCGTTATCTGCGGATCGAGCACCATCGCGTCTACGGCCGCGTCGCAGTTGCCCTGCGCGATAAAGACGCGTCCTCCCTCTTTGCCGAATCTGTTTATCTCCTCCACCAGGTCGGCCGGGGTATAACCTCCCGGTATCGCGTTGCGCGGCCCGTGGTAGAGCACGTCTCCGGCGTGCAGCACCGTTCTGACCTCTGGGCCGAAAAGGACGAGCGCCTTCCGCCACGCTAAGCAGCTGCCGTGCGTGTCCGAAAGCACCCCGATCTTCCTATCGTCTATAGTTTCAGCGAACATAAAGCCACATCCCCTTATTTCTCACAAAAAGCCATTTTAATATTATAATTCAGAGCGGTATGAAAGATAAACACTACGGGAGGCAAATTATATGAATATCGATATAAAAAATCTCGAAGAGCAGGACATGAAGCAACTCGTCAAATCGCTCGAGCTCGTCTCGGCGCGCATTCTCGACTCCGTCGTCAAGACAAGCCAGCTCGCCGGCGGC
The DNA here is from genome assembly GCF_000712295.1 of Synergistes jonesii. Taxonomy (NCBI): domain Bacteria; kingdom Thermotogati; phylum Synergistota; class Synergistia; order Synergistales; family Synergistaceae; genus Synergistes; species Synergistes jonesii. The sequence continues at coordinate 139,349 of NZ_JMKI01000021.1, forward strand.
GCGACACAGGAGATGCAGCTGCTATTCGACCAGTGGATCGAATGCCTCGGCGGTGCTCTGACCGACGCTGTTGACAAAGACGGCGCGATCATCCCCGAAAAGCTCGCGCAGGACATCGGCGTAACGCCAACGACGATAATCTCGCTCGCGCTCGCGCTGCACCGCATGGGAAAAATAAAAATAACGGAAGTTAAGGCGGCCCCGGCGAACGGCGAGAATACCGAGATCTGCGGCTGCCTCAAATAGCGCGCTTTTATTATTTTCCAGAACGTTATATACTTTTCGCAGTGAGAGATTGAGAACTTTTTAATTTGCTGCGAAGGGAAGGCTGAGATCATGGCGGATGAAAATCTGCTCGAAGTAAAGAATCTGCACGTCTCCGTCGACGGGCGCGAGGTGCTAAGCGGCGTCTCGCTGGAGGTCGGTCAGGGCGAAATACACGCGCTCTTCGGCCCCAACGGTTCCGGCAAGACGACGCTGCTGAACACCGTTATAGGTTTTTCGCGCTACAAGGTCACCGAGGGCGCCATTTATTTCAAGGGGCGCGACATCACAGGGGCGACGATCGATGAGCGCGCGCGCGCGGGCATAGGCATATCGTTCCAGAGGCCACCGACCGTGAGGGGCGTAGCGCTCCGCTCGCTGATCTCCTTCGGCAGAGAGGGGCTGACGCCCGAGGAGATAAAAAACGCCGCGGCAAAGCTCGACGCCGGGGAATTCCTCGACCGCGACGTAAACGCCGGGCTCTCGGGCGGGGAGATGAAGCGCACCGAGATGCTGCAGATAATCCTGCAACAGCCGGAGCTCGTCTGCCTCGACGAACCAGAATCGGGTGTCGACCTTGAAAACATGGCGCTGATCGGACGCGCCGCGAGAATCGCGCTCGGACGCGAAGAGGTCGGCGGCGATTCCTGCCTCCGCACGAGAAAGAGCCGCCGCGGCAGCTACCGCGCAGGGCTCGTCATCACGCATACGGGGCAGATAATGGATCATATCTACGTGGACAAGGGGCACGTGTTGATGAACGGCGAAATCGTATGCTCGGGCAACGCGCAGGAGCTGCTCGGCGAGATACGCAGCCACGGCTACACAGAATGCTTCCGCTGCGTCGGCTGCGACAGGAGAGGCTGAAATGAAGGAATATAAAGTCGAAGAACACATCAAAGATTTTTCCAGCGAAGCCCCGAGCCACGAAGAAGTAAAAAACCTCGCGGCGCTCGCCGCGGCCGACCGCGAGAGGCTGCTGCGCGCCGGCATAGACGAAGAGCAGAAGGCGGCGGGCACCTTCGTCCACGCGGATCACAGCACCGTCTACTGCAACTCGAACCTTAAGGGCGTGGAAATCGCGCCCATCTCCTACGCGCTCTTCAAGCACGACGGGCTCAGGGATTACTACTGGAAGATAATGGACAGAGAGAGGGACGCCTTCACAGAGCTCGCGGCGAAGCGCAAAGAGGGCGGCTACTTCATACGCAGCGAAAAGGGCGCGAAGGTGAACTACCCGGTGCAGGCCTGCATGTACCTCGAAACTAACGCCCTCGCGCAGGACGTCCACAACGTCGTCATCGCCGAAGAGGGCTCCGAGCTCAACATCATATCCGGCTGCGCGTCGGGGCCCAACGTCCGCTCGGGGCTCCACGTCGGAGTCTCCGAGATGTACGTCAAAAGGGGCGCGACGCTCTCCTTCACGATGGTGCACGACTGGGCCGAAGAGATGTCGGTGCGCCCCCGCACGACGGTCGTGGTCGAAGAGGGCGGCTGCTACATATCGAATTACATCTGCCTCAAGCCGGCCAAAGACCTGCAGATGTATCCGACCGTCTACCTCAACGGGGAAAACTCGGTGGCGACCTTCAACACCGTACTGATGGCCGGCCCTGGCTCGAAGATGGACACGGGCTCGCGCGTCTATCTGCGCGGCAGAGGCAGCCGCGCAGAAATCGTATCGCGCTCCGTATCGACCGGCGGCACGGTCTATGCGCGCGGGCATCTCATCGGCGAAGCCGCCGGAGTCAGGGCGCATCTCGAATGCAACGGGCTGCTGCTCTCCGACAGCGGGATGATTCACGCTGTGCCGGAGCTCGAAGCGCGGCACAAGGACCTTGAGATGTCGCACGAGGCCGCGGTCGGCAAGATCAACCAGGAAGAGACCGAGTACCTGATGGCGCGCGGTCTCTCCGAAGCGAAGGCTCAGTCGCTCATCGTCAAGGGCTTCCTTTCGCTCGACATCCTCGGGCTGCCCGACGCGCTGCGCGGCGACATAGAGAAGATAATAGAGGAGTCGACGGCGGCCGGCGCGATGTAAAATTTTTTTTGCCGAAGGCCCGCTGAAACCCTATGCGCCGCGACACCTTCGGAAGATATCTCAGCCGCATCGAATTTTCCGCTGCGGCTGCTTTTTTGCTGTCAATAACCAGAGAAAATGTCACTCTAATTGTTCTGAGAAAATGTCACCCCCTCCCTGTTTGTGTGTTATTATATATAGCAGGTTTGATTTTAAATCCACCCCGCCAGGGGTGGTCCGAAGCAGGCTTGTGTGGTGACACAACGCCTGCTTTCTTTTTCACGCCTACATCGATCGCTTTTTGCGCCCTAAACACCTTCTTCATTAGGACTGGCATGCCGTTTTGTATGACGTAAACGGCCCCGTCAAAGGTTTCCCTGACTTCCAGTATTCTTCCACGAACAAATACGGGGCTCTTTTCATCCTCTGGAGTATATATCTCCCCTTTGTATGATATGGTATTCCCCCCGCCGGCCCTTCTCGTGTCCCTTATGGAGAAAACAAGTCCGAGATCGATGCTTCTGTCAAAAGGCATGCAGGCGCTACCGTCCTCATGCGGCAGCACTGCAAACCTGCGGTTATAGTCGCTGATAAAACCTTCCGCTATCATCTTATTAGCGTCAGCGATGTTTGTGATGGATGAAAACCTCAATTCGGCGATGAGCCTGTCCTGAAATGTATTCCAGAGCCTTTCTATACGTCCCTTGGCCTGAGGGCTGTGCGCCGTTATCTGCTTTATACCAAGCTCATACAGCGCCTTGCCAAAGTTTGACAGCGGCAGCTCCGTTCCGCTCAAAATCTCATCGTCGGTCAACTCCTTGGGCGAACGGAATATAGTATGGCGGTCGCTGTATATGGACAGAGGCAATCCATATGCAAGCATCCCTTGTTCCAGCGCCGCGGCATAGCCGCGCATACATTCAGTTCAGTAAAGAACGC